>CAYOGP010000105.1:0-7124 GCA_964403555.1 uncultured Spirochaetales bacterium
GGGATGTTATTGAGAAGCGATTTCCTGAATTAACTTGGGTTATTTATTCTCAAGAGGTTACTTACCATGCTCCGGCATTCGAAGGAGAAGAATTAACCGAAGAAACATGGGTGTCATTCATTAAAGGTGCGCGTTGCATTCGACAGACCAGCATATATTCGAAAGACCTTCTTCTAAGCGCCCAAACCACGTGGGTTTGGACTAACCGGGCAACAGGGCGCGCGAGGCGAATACCTGCGGAACTCTCGGCTCGAATTACTTCGTAGGAGATTTAATTTGATCTAATCGAGCTCAATTCGCAACATCTTGTCTCTTCGATGAGCGGTATGTTCTTCAAAATAAGAGATCACTTGTTCAGATTCTTCTCGTTCGGAAGCCAAGAAGCGACGCACGCCTTCAGCTAGGCGCGAGTCCAAAAGATAGTGAAGGCTTCTAGTGCGAACAGGATCAAAGCCTCGAAGTTGTTTGTAATGACCCCCAGCTCCCGGTTCAAATCGCGATAGACCTTTTTCGATGCATGCTCGGATTCCAGCGTAATAGCACACGGCAAAATGCAAATGCCTTATTTCTTGGAAACAACCCCAGTAGCGTCCGTAAAGAGTATCTCCCTTAATTATGTTAATGGTTCCTGCTACCGGATTTCCACCTCGTGTGGCTAGGATGAAACAGAGGCGCTTTCTGAATCGATCTTGAAGAAGCTCGAAGAAAGCTTCATTCAGGTACTGCCTTCCCCAAGGGTTTTTTTGGATTGTGCTCAAATATGTCTGGTACATAATTGGAATCATTGAGTCTTCAATTTCCTCGCCCACAAGGCATTTTATTTCTATGTCTGCTTCGTCAATCGATCGAATCTCACGTTTAATCTGATTCCTCCGTTTGCTTCTCAAACTACCCAGATAATCCGCAAAGCTTTCGAAACCAACGTTGTGCCAATGGTATTGGAAGCTCAATCTTGATTGAAAAGCATCTCCCTCAATAACGTCGATTTCATCTTGGAGGCAAAAGTTGATGTGTATGCTCGATATCTGATTTTTCTCAGATATGAATCGTAATTGGTCCGCAAGTTCCTTTATCCAGTGATTTCTGTCCTCTCCAGGTTTTGTTAGAAACCGTGCGCCGGTCACAGGTGTAAAAGGAACCCCGACAAGAAATTTAGGGTAATATTTAATTCCACCATTTTGTGCAGCTTCTGCCCAGCTCCAATCGAAAATGAATTCACCCTCACTGTGACCTTTCAGGTAGAGAGGGCATGCGGCGACAAGCTCTCCATTCTTTTCTATAACGATTGGTTGAGGTCCCCAACCACGTTCGGGAATTGCTGCACCTGAGTCTTCAAGAGAGGACAGCCATCCCCACTCAAGAAATGGGGACTCCTCGCCAACAAGTAAATCCCACTTTTCCTCGGGTATTTCGCTTACGCCGGATAAAAGTTTGAATTTCGTCATGAGGATTTAGTGTAGCGGGGCTTCACACTAGCTATCTTTATCCAATGGCAGAAAAACCAGGATCGGGAACCCCTAGAAGGGATGGAGAGGTCGCCGTCAGAGAGCGTTTGGCTAAGCCTCCACGATTCAAGGTTATTCTATACAATGACGACTATACTCCAATGGAATTTGTGGTAGGGCTTTTGGAATCAGTTTTTGGGAAATCGCCTTCCGAGGCTACTCAGTTGATGCTCACGATACATCGTCGTGGAGAAGGAGTGGCAGGAGCGTATGTGCTTGAAGTTGCAGAAACAAAAATTTCAACGGTCCATCGTTTGGCCGAAGACGGAGGATATCCCCTGCGAGCGGGACTAAGAGACGAATGAGCCAGATCAACCGCGAACTTCAATTGACGATCCAGAGTGCCGCCCGTGAGGCTGTCGCCCGTCGCAACTCCTACCTGACCATAGAGCACCTTCTTTTTGCTCTTTGCCACGACAATAGAGGTGTGGAGGTTTTGCGTAATTGTGATGTGAACTTAGCTAGCGTAAAGAAGGCCCTTGAAAAGTTTTTTTCGGATGATCTCGAAAAGATAGATTCCTCAGCGGAGAGTGTAGAAACAAAGCAAACTTTGGCCTTCCACAGAGTTATTCAAGCGGCTCTTCATCATGCAGATAGTGCGGAAAAGGAAGAGGTTGAAGCTGGGGATCTTATTGCAGCCTTATTCCAGGAACCCGATTCGTTCGCAGTCTCCGTACTTAGATCTGAAGGGATGTCTCGATTAGATGCTCTTCGTTACTTAAGCCACGGTACTCGCAGTATGGGAAAAGAATCGATTGATCCGACAGATGGGAAGCCTACAAGTACTGAAGGAGGCTTTGAAGAAGAAGGGACTCTCGACGATCCGCTAGATGCGTTCGCGAGCAATCTCACAGCCCACGCTTCAGAAGGGATTTTGGATCCTCTTGTGGGTCGAAACAAGGAAATTGAAAGAGCTGTACATATACTTGCTCGTAGAAGAAAGAACAATCCGCTATTCGTCGGCGAAACGGGTGTTGGCAAGACAGCCCTCGCCGAAGGATTAGCACAGAGAATCCTTGCAGGTGATGTTCCTCGCGATCTTAAAAGTGCCGAAATATTTTCTCTCGATTTAGGTGCTCTTTTGGCGGGTACTCGGTTTAGAGGAGATTTTGAGGCTCGATTCAAAGCGTTAGTAGCAGCTATTCGGGAACGAGAGAATCCTATTCTCTTCATTGATGAAATTCACACGATTCTTGGTGCTGGTGCAGCACAGGGTGCCACGGTCGATGTTTCTAATTTACTTAAGCCCCTACTACAAAATGGTCAATTGAGATGCATGGGCTCTACTACTTACCAAGAATTCCGACATTTTGAACGTGACCGTGCGCTGGCGAGGCGATTTCAACGGATTGACGTCGCGGAACCCAGCATTGAGGAAACTATTAAAATACTGCAAGGACTTGCCCCAAGGTATGAAACTCATCATGGGATCCGGTATACGGCTGCCGCGTTGCGTGGTGCGGCCGAGCTTTCGG
The DNA here is from genome assembly GCA_964403555.1 of uncultured Spirochaetales bacterium. Taxonomy (GTDB): domain Bacteria; phylum Myxococcota_A; class UBA9160; order UBA9160; family UBA6930; genus UBA6930. The sequence continues at coordinate 2,981 of CAYOGP010000105.1, forward strand.
CCAGACATATCAATGACCGCTTCTTGCCAGACAAAGCAATTGATGTGATGGATGAAGTTGGTGCGGCCGTTAGGTTGAGAAGCTCCTCAAAACGACGTAATACAGTTGGCATCCGAGATGTAGAGGCACAGATCTCTCGGATAGCTGGAATACCAATGTTGCGCGCGACTGGCTCGGAACGAGATAAACTCAGCTCTCTCGAGGAAGAGCTTTCGCGTGTCGTGTTCGGTCAAATTCAAGCAGTGGGCACGGTTGCACGTGCTGTGAAACGTTCACGGGCGGGTTTGTCGGGAGCAGAAAGACCGATGGGTTCATTTCTTTTTTCCGGTCCCACTGGCGTTGGTAAAACAGAATTAGCAAAGCAGCTTGCATCCAGTCTTGGAGTTTCTTTTCTGAGATTCGATATGAGTGAATACATGGAAAAGCATTCTGTGGCTCGTTTAATTGGTGCGCCTCCGGGATATGTAGGATATGACGAGGGCGGTCAGCTGGTTGAATCAGTTCGAAAAAATCCTAATGCCGTCGTGCTCCTAGATGAGATTGAGAAAGCACATCAAGATTTATTCTCGATTCTTTTACAGGTTATGGACCGAGCGACACTAACCGATAATCACGGGCGTGAAGCAGATTTCAGGCACGTAACTTTAATTATGACAACTAATGCAGGTGCCAGAGAGATGGCTGAAAGGCAAATTGGATTCATTGGAGGACGGCGTGGTGATGGTGGTAAAGAAATCGAGAGGCTATTTAGTCCAGAGTTTCGGAACAGACTTGATGAGGTAGTTCATTTTGAGAACCTAAGCCCCGAAGTGATGGTTCGGGTGGTGGACAAATTTGTTGAGGAAGTTCGTCTGCAACTATTGGAACGAAAGATTCAGATTGAACTCGACGAAGAAGCAAGAAAGTGGTTGGCAGGTGCAGGCTACGATCCAGACTTTGGCGCTCGCCCACTCGATCGAGTGATTCAGGAGGAACTGAAAGATCGTATTTCCGATGAGATCCTCTTTGGAGTTTTAGAAAAAGGAGGAATAGTTCGTGTAAGTGCGGAAAATAACGCGTTGAGCCTTTCCTTCGAAGGGTTGGTAAAATAGTTCTCCAGTAAGAAAAGTGATTCCTAGGGTGCGAAAGCTTTGCGAAGCCATTTGCCTTGACTGAAAGCCCAGGTCATCCAGACCGCTCTTACTAGATGATCGGAAAACATTGCTGCCCAGATCCACATAATGGGCATGCCAAGCTCAGCAAAAATGCTCGCTAAAAGTACGCGAAGTAGCCACGTACCCACTAAAGACGTCACAAGTGGGGTCCAAGTGTCTCCTGCTCCTCGATGAGCACCGGCCAGAGTAAAATGAAGCTGCAATGGTGGTTGGGTAAGGCACATTGCTAGCATGAAGGGAATTAGGATTGCGATCATCTCGGTATCTTTGCTGAAAAGATGTGCCAGAGGCGAGCTAAAGAGTGCCCCGAGAACTGCCATGAGTAGAGCGGTCAAGATGGCGAGGCGAGCCGCTCTCCATCCGGCCTTGCGAGCGCCTTCAATGTCTCTTTTTCCTAGAGATTGACCGACAAGTGTAGCCACGGCCTGAGCGTATCCGATGCCGGGAATCCATGAGAATGATAGAAGACGAATGCCCACTGTGTAAGCAGCGATCGCCACTGTCCCGTAGCTGGCGAGAATTATGAAGAAAACAAAAATTGCTAGGTTCATGCCGACACGTTCAATGACACTTGGACCGGCAATCCGGGCGACTTTGTTGAATTCTAAAGACATATTTTGAAAGTCTTTTGCCCGAATACCAATTGATCCATTGGTGGGAGATCGCACTACAACTCCGATGAAGAGAGCTAGTCCAAGTCCTTGTGAAATAAGAGTTGCGAGTCCAGCGCCATATAGCTCCAATCTGGGGAACCCCCACATGCCAAATATGAGTAAAAAGTTAAGCGCAACTTTTAGACCAGTAACAAAGACAGCAATACGCATAGGAGTCTTGGTGTCGCGATCTGCTCGAAGCCCGCTTTCGATCATTAGTGAAACTGACAACAAAAGAGAGGACAACATCATGAGTTTGAGGTAGGGGGCGCATAATTGTGTGACCTCTGGTGTTGCTCCGAGGCCCATTAGAAGGCTTTCTGGAAACAACGCAATCGGACCCGCAAAGGCTAAGGAGGAACCCAAAGCAAGTGCAATCGAAGCTGATAGCGCTTTCTTGGCTCGATTAGGCTCTCGTGCACCGATCGCAAAGGACATACGAGCGACGCATGCAAAACCGATAGCGAAATAAATGGATTGGGTCAGAAAATGGAATTGTGTCGCGTAACCCACCGCAGCTTGTTCGTCAGTCCCTAATCTTCCCACCATCCCGATGTCAACCAGGCTAACCATCGTAATTAGAAGTTGTGAAAGCATCACGGGCCAGGAGAGAGTCCACACTTCCCAGCTTGTCCCCGTACTTCGGAAAAGTCCCCCTAAAGGACTAGTTTGAACTGCGCGATCAGTTAGTGCACTAGAAGGATTGGTAGGCGATGCTTCAGGATCTCGTGTCGAGTCTGGGGCTTCTTCGATGGGATAGTTTCGGGGAGGAACGATATTCTCCTAATCCCTAAGGGAGGGTGGGACGGCAAAGACAACGCCTTCGTCAACTGGGGGCATGGGGTGGACTTCTGAATTTGGTCCAATTTTGACTAGACGGCGAACGACCTCTTGGACCAAGTTCTCAGGTGCTGAGGCTCCCGCCGTGACTCCGACGCAATTTATTTTTTTGAGCCAGTCCGGATTAATTTCTTCAGCATCTTGAACCAAATGTGCCTGGACACCTCGTTTTCGGGCAAGTTCCACCAGTCTGTTGCTGTTGGACGATTCTGGGGCACCGACAACTAAAACGAGGTCAGCGTGTTTCGAGATCTGCTTTACAGCGTTTTGTCGGTTTTGCGTTGCGTAGCAGATATCGTCTTTTCTGGGCAGTTGGATTTCAGGAAATCGATTTCGTAGTGAGGCAAGAATTTCATGTGTGTCGTCAACCGACAAGGTTGTCTGCGTTAGAACCGCGAGGCTCTCGGGGCGGTTGACTTTGAGCTTTTCTACATCGTCCGTTGTTTCTACCAATTGAATGATGTCGGGTGCGTGTCCCATCGTACCTTCGACTTCGACGTGGCCAGCATGTCCAACTAGGACGATATCTGCATTTTCTTTCGCGAATCGAGTTGCCCTAAGATGAACCTTCGTTACAAGCGGGCACGTCGCGTCAATGCAACGCAGGTTTCTATCTGCCGCCTCCTCCCGTACCTTGGGCGAGACCCCGTGGGCGCTAAAAATAAGTCGTGAACCTCGCGGAACCTCGCGTAAGTGCTCGACAAATATGGCCCCTTTTTCGCGGAGGCTGTCTACTACATGTCTGTTGTGTACGATTTCGTGGCGGACATATACTGGAGGACCAAAGCGGGCCAAGGCGAGCTCGACGATTTCGATGGCCCGGTCCACTCCGGCACAAAAACCTCGGGGGCTGGCCAGTAGAATTCGCACAGCAGATAAGGTAGCTACAATATGAACAGTCGTCCCCTAAGGACGATCTCTAGACCTCAAACGTAGGATGGAAAGAAGGAAATGACTGAATTGGCGATATTCCGCGAGGAGATTCGAGAATGGCTTGAGAGCAGCGCTCCCGGCGCACTAAAGGGGATTGGGAACAATGTCCTGGAAGGATGTTGGGGAGGGCGAAACCCGATTTTCCCCCATCCCGAGCAAGAGGAATGGCTTTCTCTAGCCGCGGAGAAGGGTCTAACTGCACCTACTTGGCCAAAGAAATACGGTGGTGCGGGTCTTTCCGACGATGAACATAAGGTTTTTAGGGAGGAAGTCTCTCGCTTGAAGCTTCCTGCGCCTTTGATTGGATTCGGACTTACGATGATTGGTCCCACCCTACTACGCTTTGGTACAGACGAACAAAAAGCTCAACATATACCTTCAATAGTCAAGGGTCGGGTCCGCTGGTGTCAGGGCTATTCAGAGCCTGGTGCGGGGTCGGACCTCGCGTCTCTCCAGACAAGGGCCGAGGTCGATGGCAACGACTACATTATCAATGGGACAAAAGTTTGGACGTCTTATGCAGACAAATCCGATTGGATTTTTGCGCTAGTGAGAACGGATCCA
>CAYOGP010000106.1:0-1337 GCA_964403555.1 uncultured Spirochaetales bacterium
GCCGTTACTTTGTTCGGGATTAAGGTTCGGGTTGCCCGAAAAGAAACCAGGGAAGTAGCCGACCACTTGATAGACACATGGGTTGTTTACTACCTCCCCAAAACTCCCTCGCAAACGGGTGGCCGTATTTGGAAGCAACCAGCTTCCCGTTATCCGATAAGTAGTTGAATCGTCAAAAAGTTCGTTCTTTTCTTTACGTAAACTTCCTGAAAGAAAAAGTCGTTCTTTCCACGAAGATCTCCACTCTCCAGTCCAGCTATGCTGACGCAGTTTTCTTTTCTGACCCGATCCAGAAAGCGACGTTGTAAATGGTCGACTGTTAAATCTCTCCTCGCCATATTCGAACACACCAGCCGCTGAATGGTTTAAAGCGAGAGCTGAAAACTTAAGCGTTGTCTGGTACCGATATTTACGATTGTCACCTCTGTTTTCTGATTGAAGAAGTCCATTTTTCCTTTGATCTCGACGTGTATCAAGTTTGGAAAGATCAATTTGGTGAGACCATCTTCCATCGAGGATTGAGTACTTCGCAAGAATTCTTCCCGAGAATTGTTCGTTATCGGACTCGTCGGACGTATTAACAACCAATCCATCTGTTGATCTCGAAGGGTAGTTAAACACCTGGCCATCCTTTTCAAGGCCTTCCCGGCTATACCGGACATTGCCACCGATACTGAGGACGTCTACCGGATCCCAGATTCCGTTAACATTGTATGTATGATTACGATTACCATCTCGTTCTCCTCCTTCCGGCGACCAACTAATTCCATGCGTATCCAAAAAACTAACCGCTCCCGTCAAGCGGGCTTTCTCCGTCCCTCCACCAAGTAAAACATGCGCACGACGCATGCCATGGCTCCCGGCTTCTGCGGAAATATTCCCTAAAAATCCGGGAGGGGACTTTCGTGTGACAATATTTACGACACCACCAATCGCTTCACTTCCATAAAGAGCACTTTGCGGACCTCTGAGCACCTCAATGCGCTCTACGTCATCCGCTAGTAGATTTCCGAAGTCATATTCATCGTTGTCCGCAAAATCATTCATCTCAACACCATCGATGATGACTAGCGTGTGATTTGCTTCTGCTCCTCGAATACGAACTTGTGTGATCGAACCATAACTACCTGTCCTGTTAACCGAGACACCAGGAATTTCCCTTAAGAGATCTGAAACAAACACAGCTCCTCTATTTTCGATATCCTGACGATTCATAACCGTTACGGTACTTCCGAGCTCAACTAGAGGACGCGGAGTCAACGACCCAACTCCAATAACTTCCTCAGCTGAGGAACCCTCGGAGTTCAACAAAACCAGAGTAAAGAAAACAAAGTAGA
>CAYOGP010000106.1:1347-7104 GCA_964403555.1 uncultured Spirochaetales bacterium
TAATAAAACGATATATCATATATAGGTTTTAAATACTTGTTTAAATAGTTGTTATACTATTGACAGCTTTAGATATTTTTGATAAGATAGTATTATAAAGAAAACAAAGTAGAGAAGGCAGCTATGACGAAAGAGCACTGACAAATCATCCTTTGCGCCGATTCCGGGCGCAATTATGGTTCAGTCGCTCAGTCCGGTCTTCTGACTTCCGGATCAATCTCTCGCGACGCCTTCCCAATCCGAGTGGATCAGTGGCTTGATAATGTCGCGATCGTCACCGGTCACAGCGGCGGTCCCGTGCCGGATTCTCACCGGCTTCCCGCAGAGGACCCGCAGGTCCCCAGGCCTCAACAATCTGTCGAGGCGCTCTGAGCGAAGGATCGAATTTGTATCTAATCTTGGACGTTGTCAAGCGTGTGCATTACACCATAAAACAATAATCAAATCTCGATGACACACCGCAAACTCTCGCATAAATCCGATAGTTCATAAGACAACCCGAGAAACGTTGTGGACGATTCAAGTCTGACATGCTCAACTGGACTCGAAACATTCGGTTCAAATCTCGTCCGAATCTAATAATCAGGAGGATATTTTGGTCGAGGCAATACCTAACGATTCTCTTACAAAGGAAGCTCTCGGACTGCTCATCGAACAGAACGGCTATTTGGGCGATGGTTGGACCAGTAATCCGTTCGAAACTGAATCGTGGGAACTTCTACGTAAACGCTTCGAGACACTTGGTATTAAGGTTAGCCCCAAAGAAGCTCTTGATTCTGTCCTACAGGCGTCCGAGGCAATGAAAATGGCACCCCGCTGCCTCTATGTATGTAGAGGTCGTAAATGTGAACATTTCACCCCCCCTGCTAACACTGACGGGCGCGTACCCCTCGCAATCAAAGAAACAGGGTGCCAGGGAAGCTGTGAATTTTCTCCGCGAGCAGCTCTTCGTTTCGACGGTAACCAAAAAGACTTTCGAAATTTGGATGCTACCACCTGGCAAGATCTTTTAACTCTGGGGTCTATAGCTTCGCATTCCGGAACTCTCTTAGTAGATAACGATCCTGCACTTGAATTGCAGTTCGATCCTATGCATTCCGATTCAACTACAGACCTGACAACTCTCGGGTTCCTCGTCGGCCACTTTCGTGGAGAGGGTTATTATGGCAAAGATAAGAGACCTTTCTCCAAAGAAGTTATCGGCAGCTGGGTTGCAAAAGGCACTGCTCTTGCATTGAGGATGAGCGTTTCATACCCCTTAGCTTTGGGTGGTATCGATAGCCATCAGGCTTTCGTGGTCATCGGCTTTAAAGCAAAGGATGGTGAGTACATTGGTAACGCCTGGACGGATTCGGGTGAATCGCTGGAGTACCGTTACGAAATCGATGACCAGTCAGGTGCATTGATATTTTCGGACAGTTCACCTGAGCATGGCAAAGGCCTAAGCGCCAGGAAGAGCCTTGTACCCGAAAAGCGGGGTTATGAAGAACGCCTTGAAGTTTGGGACGATTCAAGTGAAGTGTCTTTATATTCGATGGTATTACTTAAACGAATCAATTCCGCCGTGACGAACGGCTAACGAGATATACTACTCAACCACCTATATGACTGGGAGATAACAGTGTCCGACGTTCTCTGTAATGTGAAAGACGGCATCGCAACTATAACATTAAACCGCCCAGGCCGGCTCAATGCAATGGGAGGGGAAATGCTTCCAGAAGCTCTTAAGACCATAGAGAGAGTTGCTGCAGATGACGAAGTTAGAGTCGTTGTCTTAACGGGAGCCGGAAAAGGATTCTGTGTCGGAGGGGACCTCTCGGAAGGGGCTGGTGGAGGATTCGGAGGTGAAGAACCAATCGACACGCAGGTCCGACAATTGCGAGAATGGATGCGTTCCTCCCAACTTCTCCACGAGATGCCAAAAGTCACAATTGCGGCCATTAATGGCGCCTGCGCGGGAGCAGGGTTTTCCTGGGCTTGCGCCTGCGATCTCAGGATCGCCAGCGAAGGAGCAAAATTCTCAACTGCCTTCATGAATGCTGGCCTTACGGGGGACTTCGGGGGAACCTGGACGCTGCCTCGCTTAGTCGGGCCTGCAAAGGCAAGAGAGCTTTATTTATTGTCGGAAGTTTTCGACTCGGCTCAAGCTCTGAGCATTGGCCTAGTCACCCAAGTCTTACCCAAAGAAGAACTAATGAATACTGTCGAAAATATTTCCAAAAAGCTTGCAAAAAGAGCACCTACTGCGCTGCAAGGGATCAAGGCAAACCTTAACGATTCACTAAGACTCAGTTTTTCGGAAGCATTGGACCGAGAAGCCGAACGGCATCAAAGAGCAGCGCAAACCGAGGATGCCATCGAAGCAGCTCGTGCGTTCATAGAAAAAAGAGAACCAAACTTCGTCGGCCGTTAGATTCTAAGGGCGATTCCAGAAATACCTTACGACTTGGGCGTGTCTTCAGAGAAGCTCGGCTCCTCCCACCAGGGATAATAATCCGGTAAATCTTCCGATACTCTCATCGGAAATTGAGGATCTCGCTTCTCCAAAAAACTCGCTACTCCTTCACGCGCATCAAGACTCTTTCCCATTTCATAGACTCCTCGGGAATCAAGACGATGAGCATCCATGGGATGAGGGGATCCCAAAAGTTTCCACAACATTTGTCGTGATAGGCAAACCGAAACTGCACTAGTGTTCTCCGCACACTCAAGCGCCAATGCACGAGCCCGCGGCAAAAGATCTTCAGGTGGCACGACTTCCGACACGAGCTGCCCTGATTCCGCTTCAGAAGCCGAAAATACTCGTCCCGTCATCACCCACTCCATGGCCCTGCTAATCCCAACCACTCGAGGAAGGAACCAACTGCTACATGCTTCGGGCACAATCCCCCTGCGGGCAAAAACAAAGCCGAATCGAGCATTTTCTGAGGCGATTCGCACATCCATTGGCAATGTCATTGTGACTCCCACTCCAACAGCTGGGCCATTAATCGCTGCAATCAGCGGCTTCTTAGCATTGAATAGGCGAAGAGCTAGCAGCCCTCCTCCGTCACGATGTTCTCGAGTAGAGTGCTCTCTACTCGAGTCAAAACTCTCGTCCCCACCCCCCAGATCAGCGCCAGCGCAAAAAGCACGACCAGCGCCTGTAAAAAGTGCCACGCGGACGTCATCGTCTTGGTCAATTCTGTTGATCACCTGAAGGAGCTCGTCGAGCATTTTCCCGTTAAACGCATTTAAACGATCGGGGCGATTCAAAGTGACAGTCAACACAGAGTCCTCTAAATGCAACTTAAGGGTTTCAAAAGCCATATTTTCTCCTCATAGGATGGTCTTGCGCTAAGCATTGAATCCCAGTTTGAGTACAATGCTAAACGCTCTTCGTTGCGATTCTCCAAATGAGATCTTGGCGAGGTTAGCGCGATCATAGGAAGCTGCGGTTAAAGATTTTGCCAGACGAACAGATTTCAAAAATCACTGACGATTCCTTTCTACACGACGTCATCCAAGGGTTGTCCGGCAAGACTAAAACATTGCCTTGTAAATATTTTTATGACGAACGAGGATCTGTCTTATTTGACGCGATTTGTGAACTTCCAGAATACTATCCGACTCGTACTGAACTTAAGATTATGAAAGACAACGCCTCTGCTATTGGATCAAACCTTGGAAAAAGCGTACGACTAATCGAATTCGGTAGCGGCAGCAGTTTAAAAACGAGGATACTCTTGAATAATCTCGTCAATCCGGTGGCTTACATTCCTGTAGATATTTCAGAAGAGCATCTTAATCGTTCTGCGAGTTCACTTGCTGAAAGTTACCCAAAGCTAGTAATCTTGCCCGTATGTGCAGACTTCACGGAAAAATTTTCAATCCCAGAGACTGAACCCGCAGACAAGACCGTCATCTATTTCCCAGGTTCTACAATCGGAAACTTCGAAAAGGATGAAGCCAGACTTCTCCTGAATCGATGGAGACGTCTATGCGTGAATGGAGGTGGGTTACTAATCGGCATCGATCTCATAAAAGATCAAAAACTTTTAGAGGCTGCATACAACGATGAGCAGGGTGTGACGGCAGATTTCAACCTTAATATTCTCGACCGAATTAACAAAGAACTCGGTGCTAATTTCAAAAGAACCAATTTTACGCATCGCGCACACTGGGATACCGAGAAAAGCCGTATAGAAATGCATCTTGTTAGCGATTGTCAGCAAACAGTCCTCATAGACGGACACCAAATAACATTGGAAGAAGGAGAGACGATTCATACCGAATCATCTCATAAGTACACCTTTGAATCGTTCGCCGAAATTGCGTCCTCCGCAAACTTTAAAAGCAAGCACGTATGGATCGACGAGAATGGTTGGTTTGGCGTTCACTTCTTAGAGGCCGTGTAAACGTAATGTCGGATCTTTATTTCGCTTACGGATCAAATCTTAAGACCGAGCGGATGAAAGAACGAATTCCTAGTGCGATGGTTAAGGGCATCTCGACTCTCCGTGGATATCAATTCAAATTGAACAAGCTGGGAAAAGATGGTTCCGCCAAAGCCAACATCGCACCGATCGAGGGGGGAATCGTTTATGGAGTCGCATATTCTTTTGGATCTGATCAATGGTCCGTTTTAGATTCTTTCGAAGGAGGTTACAAACGAGTTCCACTGAAAATCCATATTCTCGATCAATCTAGAATCGCATCAACCTACATTTGTGTTGACACGAAACTCCTCGTCGAAAGTATCGCACCATCTAATTGGTATCTTAACCTGATCATTGAGGGAGCGACTCAACACTCTCTTCCTTACGAATATCTAAGCGACATCAAAGCCAAATTCGGAAACGTCTAATATAAACCGCAAGCTCCATCATCCTATCCGATACCCTTCGTAACCTTTGTTCGCGCAATCTCGCAAGATCTCGATATAAGCAGGAACTCCCCCTGCGTACATAAGCAACTCGCGTGCCTTACCAGGTATATTTGCGGCCATATACCAAGAGTCCGCTTTAGAAAACAAAGTCGGCTCCGCAAGTTCAATACATAAGTTACGCCAAGATTCTTCAGCCTCAGCGGTCGGTTCCATACGGGTATACCCATTGTCCCGGAGGTACACCAATGCATCAACAATGAAATCGCCTTGCATTTCCGCACAGGTAGGACCGTTTACAAAAGCGGTAGGTGCCTGAGGTCCATAAGTCGCGAACATGTTTGGATAGCCGTAATTCGACAGCCCCTGATAAACTCGTACTCCATTAGCCCATTTTTCCTCAAGTGTTTTACCGTCTTTGTCGCGTATGTCTATTTGTGTCAGGCCACCAGTCACAGCATCAAAACCTGTCGCCATGACAAGTACGTCGAGATAGACCAACTCGTTTCCTATTTTAACTCCGTTTGAAGTTATGCGTTCAATGGGTGTTTCTTTAATGTCAACTAGATCGACATTCTCCTGATTAAACACCTCGAAATACCACTGTTCCAGGGAAACACGCTTAGTACCGAAAGGATGAGGAGGATTTTCAGGTGCCAGCTTTTCAGCCATTTCTGGGCTAGCGATTCTCCCTCTAACTTTGTTTCGCCAAAAGTCATAGGCGGCACGGTTAACTTCCTCATCCATTAGCATATCTGCGAAGTTTCCTATCCAAAATCTAAATCCTCCGCCATTCCAGAGTTCCTCGAAGTGCGCATCTCTTTCCTCCTCGGAAAAATTCTTAGCAAGGCGTTCGTCGATGTCGTAATCAATACCTCCCCAAGTCGATAGCC
>CAYOGP010000107.1:0-3338 GCA_964403555.1 uncultured Spirochaetales bacterium
GAGCAATTAAACATCCCTCAATCCGCAAGTCGTCTCGTTTTAATAGAGCGGGAAAGTCATCTTCCAAACGCTTAAGGCCAGAACCCAAAGCCCTCGCCGCTATCCTTTGAATCCTAAGATCCAAACTTGTATAGATTCTAAGACCTTCGCTTGTAAGTATCTCTGGCGCATAGAACTCGGGTAGCTGCCGCCTCAACATATCAACGAAGTACCGAGCCTCACGAAGATCATCCCCCAATGGAGCCAGCTCCAATTCAAGCATTCGAGCTCCACGTAACTGGCCGGCATGAATTCGTTCCTGTCTATACATAAGTTCAAGTACTAAATTTCGGCGCTTTAGGGCCTTCTCCGGCTGACGTCTAGGAGAAAGACCGTTGGGACTTTGAATTATGGCTGCAATAAGTGCGGCTTCGGAAAGTGTCAGCTCCGATACTGGCTTACCGAAATAGTGAAGAGCCGCCTCCCCCACGCCGTGAACCGCGGCACCACCGCGCTGACCGAGATAGATCTCATTCAGATAGCAGACTAGGATTTCGGTTTTGTCGTACCTAATTTCGACTAGAAGGGCCATCAGAGCTTCTTGGGCTTTCCTCTTCAGAGTTCGTTCTGGTGTCAGGAAAAAATTCTTTACCAACTGCTGAGTTAATGTGCTCCCTCCTTGACGAACCCCGCCTGCTTTCACATTTACAATCAAAGCGCCAAGAATCCTCCGAAGATCTATGCCTCGATGATCCAAAAACCGTTGGTCTTCAACGGCAAAAATGGCGTCAATTAAGTGATTCGGCACCTGTTGAATCTTCACGATTTCACGGCGTTCCCGCTCAGGGCCATAAAAGGTCCCCACTGGTACCGGTTCAAGGATAAACGCTCCTACCTCTCGACCCGTCCCTTGATCTATAATGCGACTGACCTTCTCCCCAGAAATGCTCACGATTACTTCTTTAGCGGGCTCAGGCCTATTAGGATGATGGAAGGCCCGTCGATGGAGTGCCAGGGCATCTCCTCTCCAAGAATATTGACCGGGTCGAAGCGGTTGCCGTGCATGAGCTTCGCGGTACGCCAGTTGGTCCAAATGGTCCCAGACGCCGCTACGCTCAAGATTGAGGCCCGGGTAAATCACGGTCCCTGAGGCATAAACCCTTGTCGGAACACGGAAAAGCTTCCCAGAAAAGCGTTCGTGAACTCGCCGATCGAGGTCCATAAGGTATCGGCCACTTAAAAACCCTGCAAAGATGCTCGTTACGACAAGAAGAAGGAGAAAACGCCGGACGGGCCTTTTCTTCGAATCCTTGGCCCTCTTTCCCTTTTCCCTGCTCTTTTCAGGCATAGCACCTCAGTCATCAGACTCGCAAAGCTCGCAAGTAGTGCCACCCCTTTGGGCTTAAGAAGCGACTATCGCTTGCGTTACTCGAACGGCTTCCCCAGCTTCTAGGTATGAAAAAAAATCAAAAGCCGTGGGGCGGGCGATTCGAAGCCTCAACCGAACCTTTGGTAGAACAATTCAGTGCCTCGATCGACTTCGATCGAGAACTCGCCCGCTTTGACATACGCGGATCACGCGCCCATACACGAATGCTCTGCAACGTTGGCCTTATAAGTCAAGACGAACGAGACCAGTTGCTGAAAGGCCTGGACCAAATTGAAAAAGAACTGCAGGAAGGCACCTTCCCCTTTGACTCGGGTCTCGAAGACATCCACATGAACATCGAGGCCAGGCTCGGGGAACTTATCGGGGCAGTCTCTGGAAGACTTCACACCGGACGAAGCAGGAACGATCAAGTAGCAACTGATTTCACCCTTTATCTACGCGAGACGAACCTACTGATCCAAGAAAAGCTTAGGGATTTACAGGAAACCTTAATCCAAAGAAGTCAGGAACACATCGACACGGCCCTTCCAGGTTACACACACCTTCAACGGGCTCAGCCTGTTCGCCTTGCCCATCACTGGTTGGCGCATGTAGAAGCCCTTTACAGAGATGCGCAACGATTCAAGGACCTTTTCAAACGCTTAGCTTTCTCGCCCCTCGGAGCCGGGGCACTGGCCGGATCCACATTGTCACTCAACCGAGAGGAGACCTCTACAGAATTGGGATTTGAGGCTCCCAACGGTAACAGTATGGATAGCGTTGCCTCTCGCGACGGTGCCTTAGAGTTCCTAGCGGACTGCGCCATTTGCGCAGTCCATCTCTCAAGATTGGCAGAAGAGCTCGTCTTGTGGTCAAGTAGTGAGTTTGAATTTGTAGAACTCAGCGACGCCTACTCCACCGGATCCAGCCTCATGCCACAAAAAAAGAATCCCGATGTCCCCGAGCTAGTACGGGCTAAATCAGGTCGATGTATTGGCAATCTCGTCACCTTGTTAACGGTTCTCAAGGGACTTCCCTTGACTTACAACCGGGACCTCCAGGAAGACAAAGAACCCGTTTTCGATAGTGCTAATACTCTCGCCGGATGCCTCGAAGTTATGGCGGGGGCCCTTGAAAGCCTCACTGTCAAAACCGAAAATATGCTCAAAGCCGCGGAGGATCCGATGCTTCTCGCGACGGACCTAGCTGAGATACTCGTCCAAGAAGGCGTTCCTTTCCGTGAGGCCCACGAAGTCATAGGAAAATTGGTGGCAGATTGTCTAAAGAGAGATCTCGATCCGACAACGCTAAGCTTAAGCGAAATGCAGGAGTTCCATCCTTCCTTTCCTGCTCCGGCCAAAGAACTGATAAGTCTTGAAAAAGCGCTGGAGTTACGAGATGGCATTGGTGGGACGGCCAGGTCAAGCGTTGAAAAGGCCCTCATTACCGCAAAAAAGCGCCTTACGGAGGATTAGAAAAATTGATCGCGAAAACATTAGGTCGTTGGCAAAAATCCATCGGTGTACTTGTTGTATTTCAACTTGCGATCTTTACACTGGGATGCGGACGGTATGGTTCTCCAGTCCGACAAGAACAGACATCCTCTCCCTCCCTTGCTGAACCGGCCATAACGAGCCCTGCCGATCCGGCTGTTCAAAGGACCATTAACCCGGATCGCGATTTTGACGACGGAACGCCAAATTGAGGAAAATTGCCTTTGTAAAAATGCACGGTGCAGGCAATGACTTTGTAGTCCTGGACGGACGAGCAGAAGACTTGCCTGAGCTTGCCAATTTTTGTCATGCGTATGCAGATCGAAACTTTGGCGTCGGCTTCGACCAACTCTTAGTCCTACGCGAATCCGAACGTGCCGACTATCGAATGGAGATATGGAATGCCGAGGGAGGAGAAGTCGAGATGTGCGGCAACGGTATCCGGGCGTTTTTCAAATACATCCGGGATAGAGGCCTTTCAAACTCCGAAACTATCC
>CAYOGP010000107.1:3438-7088 GCA_964403555.1 uncultured Spirochaetales bacterium
AGAGTAAACGTCGAGTTTGTGCAACGCGTGTCTAGCAAGTTGTTGCGGCAGCGGACGTGGGAGAGAGGAGTGGGAGAGACGCTCGCGTGCGGCAGCGGTGCTTGTGCTACCGGCGTGGCCGCTCAACTCCTTGACCTTTGCAGCCGGCATGTTGCTGTCGAGCTAAGGGGAGGTACTCTCGAGATAGGATGGGATTCTCCCGAATCGTCAGTCATCATGACCGGACCAGCGGCAGAGGTTTTTAAAGGGGAGCTCCTCTGGCCCCCGAGTTCAGAGACGCCCAGTTAGAGCGAGAGTTCGCGAGGAGAAAATATGTTTGAGGGAGTTCATACCGCGCTAGTAACGCCACTCAAGGGAAACGAAGTCGATGAAGAGGCCCTAGCGAACATGGTCGAATTGCAAATCAGTGCGGGGATTAACGGACTTGTACCCTGTGGTTCAACTGGCGAGTCCGCAACTTTATCCCATTCTGAGCATCGTAAAGTTGTAGAAATTGTCGTAGCCACAGCTCGCGGGCGAGTACCAGTTATTGCCGGTACTGGTTCAAACTCCACACTGGAAGCCGTAGAACTTACACAGCATGCAAAAGAGGCAGGGGCAGACGGTGCCCTCCTCATCTCACCTTATTACAACAAACCTACACAAGAGGGAATAGTAAGACACTATGATCAAGTGGCCTCGGCGACCACTCTCCCCTTAATCGTGTACAACATACCAGGCAGAACGGCCTCAAACATTTTACCCAACACTCTTGCACGCATCGCCGAAATCGAAAACGTCGTTGCTGTAAAAGAGGCCTCTGGGGATCTCGAACAAATGTCACAGGCTATCGCCGCTTGCCGTTCGGAGTTCACATTTTTGTCCGGAGACGACGCTCTTACTCTCCCCCTTATGTCACTTGGCGGGCACGGAGTTATTTCGACGACTTCCAATGTTGCCCCGGCTGAAATGGTCTCCTTGGTCCAGTGTTTCAATTCTGGAGATTTACAAGGTGCCCGTACAATGCACTACCGATTGCTCCCCCTCATAGAGGCAATGTTTTCTGAGACGAATCCGATTCCAGTCAAGGCAGCACAGGCCTTAAGGGGGCTTTGCGAAGAAGAAATTCGTCTACCGCTCCTTCCTATTTCATCAGATAACAGAGAACGACTCCGAATTTCTCTCAAGGAGTTTGGATTACTTTGACTAAGAAAACTCGTGTACTCGTTCACGGAGCAATGGGCCGAATGGGGGTTGCAGTAAGAGATCTGCTGATCCCCAGGAAGAATTTGATTCTTACAGGCGCCCTCGAGTCCCCCGATCATCCACTGCTAGGGCAAGAGTTGACTGGCGGTATCAAGCTTAGTTCAGACATTTCGACGATGGTCTCTTTATCAAATGTCGCCATCTCTTTTTCACTTCCAGAACCTACGATGTCGCTATCACGAGCATGTGCCACCAATCGCATCGCTTGCGTCATCGGCACTACTGGTTTCAATAATGAACAACTAGCCGAGATCAAATCATTGAGCGAGGAGATACCGATTGTAGTCGCGAGCAACTTTTCTGTGACGGTAAACTTGCTCACACTACTCGTTCGAGAAGCTGCAAAATTTTTAAAGAGTGATTACGACGCTGAGATCATCGAGTTACATCATAGTCAGAAAATCGACGCACCAAGCGGAACAGCACTCGAGCTCGGGAAGGCCGTGGCTGAAGGACGAGAGGTCGATTTCGAAGAGGTTGCTGTCCGAAACCGAGATGGGGTGACAGGAATTCGATCACCAGGATCCATCGGTCTACAAGCACTTCGAGGAGGCGACGTAGCTGGGGAGCATACTGTCATGTTTGCAGGAGGAGGCGAGCGTCTTGAGCTATCCCACCGAGCTTCAACACGGGAGCATTTCGCCAAAGGCGCAATTGTTGCGACGGAATGGGTTATTAAGCAAAAGCCTGGGTTATACGACATGAAACAAGTTCTAGGGTTAGGCTGAATTACCACTTTTCTTTCCTTCTTTGCAAACTTCTGCATGAAAGAAAAGTAGGCGTGGCACTGTTTCAACAATGCCACGCCTTTCTAGATTAAATGCAAAGACAATCAGAAGGTATATATGAGTTCAACCGCCCCTACAAACTGGCTATCTTCAGTCATCAAACCATCGTCATCCATAAAGGCATTTTCAAGACCGTCGTCTGAAGATCCCGAGTCGTCATATCGTAACTCCGCCTTCATGAGTAGGTCGTCCGTAAGAGCGTAATCAATGGTGCCGGTGAGACCCCAATAATTTTTCTCTTCGGATTCCGTGCCTGAAACAGTATTCGCATCATACTCGAGCTTGGCGTATTCGAGCCGAAGGGCCATTCCCGCGCGATCTGTTAAAGCATAACGCCCCGCCACGGAAACCCCATAACCATCAAATTCACTTGATGCCGTCGTACTGTTTTCACTATCAATAAAATCAAGATTGACATAGGAGGTAAATCGGTCCGACGGGTCCCATGACACGATAAAATCCAATATCATCTCTTTGTCACCAGACTTGGTATCAACTGCCTGCCCACTATCGGCAGAACCATACGCACCTGCAAAGGAGAACCCGGTTGTTTCGCCTCCCCAACCAAGAGACCAAAGAACAGTTTTATTATTGTTTGAGTCCTTATCGGCAGCGGGAAATGAGCGTGTTTCGTTTGCCAGACCAAGAGACAAAGACCAACTATCACTCAGGTCTGTCGAGGCGAGCACACCCACATGTGTAATGGGTTCGAACAAATTGTAAACGTGCCCGCGGGTGATATTCAGATTATCTCTGGAGCCGGCAACTTCGGCACCGATAACGGTCCCAAACTTTCCGAATTTGAAGGTCGTCCCACCAAAGATTGGTGCCAGGTATTGGATATACGCTTGGTAAAGCTCTAATTCGTCACCAAGAGTGCCATTATTACTGCCGGTCCCACCGTTCAGAAGTCCAGCGGTTTTGCCATAGACTATGTCTGCGCGAAAACCCGCGCGACTATCTTCAGTTACACCTTTTTCAATTTCGAACCACAACTGGTCTAGCTGAAAACTATTGCTGTCTCCTTTAAATGGAAGTACGCCAGGACCCGAGTTGGCGCCCGCTAGCTTCGATCCATGCATTCCTTCAAAGTTATAGACGTAACTACCGCTAATCCATCCGCCCATTTCGACTTTTTCAAGAAATGCGGAAAGTCCCGAGCTATGTTCCATGCCACCACCAATGCCGGCATACTCAATTAACTGATGCTGCTCGTCTACCCGTTTGTTAGCAACAGCCAATTCGTCTGATGTCGCTTCGAGTTTATCCTCTAGCTGGTTCATCCGATCCTGCATCGCCTTTAGCTGGGCAGCAACCCCGTCATCTGCAAGAACCTGCCCCGGGCCCAAGACCAGCAGGGCGGCCATTAGACCTGAGGTTATTATTCTGCGCATATGCGCCTCCTCTCCTTCGGCCCGCCCTTTAGGGCAGGCATGTTTTTCGCAGCAATGGGCAGTACAGCAACGCCCAACCTGCGCTTTCTTTAACTCTTCACTTTTAGGGGCAGGGCAAGGTTTCATTTCCTTCCTTGCGGGGAGGAGAAGTACGACGCCGGAGGGGAAGCGTACTTCTGAAACCAACCCAACCACTGTTGTCGAGCGAAATCCGCCGACTACT
>CAYOGP010000108.1:0-7080 GCA_964403555.1 uncultured Spirochaetales bacterium
CCCGCCAACCAGCACGACTGAGCCCTCGACCAATCCGTCACCTACCACGCGATCCAACTCCGCTATCCCAGTGGAAATTCTCTTGGCGGGAGCATCCTCTAATGAATTGAGAGGAACAGCCTTTGCGAGGAGGACAGGATCATCGGTTTCCAGAAGATTCTCCCGGTCCGCATTTTCCTCCACCAGCTCGATCAGAGTTTCCCAGGAACTGCATGAGGGGCAACGGCCGAGCCAGCGCTGAGATTGCGCGCCACACTCGCTGCACTGATATCCTGTTATTCGAGATTTAGCCATCTTCCAGCAATACTAGGACCGCCCAAGAGTTCCCGCCCGGCCAGACGGGTTCTGTCGACTATTTTATTATCCTTATTTGACGGTCCAGTCCCGGAGGCATAGGCTACTCCATTAGGAGAAATCAACAGTGTTTAGGGTTTACGAAGAAATTGCTCAGGCTTCTCTCGCGGATGAGCTCCCCGATAGAAAAACATGCAAGTGGATTTTAAGCGACCAAGGAGCGGACTTGCTCCCGCTCCTGCAAGCCGCTTACGTCCCAAGAGAAAAATATTTTGGCCGAAGTGTGATGGTGCACCTCCTCAATAACATCCAAAATGGCCTCTGTCCTGAAGACTGTGGCTATTGTGCACAGTCGAAAAACTCCTCCGCAAACATACGTAAATACCCGATCAAACCGGAGGAGGAAATTTTGGAAGAGGCCGAACGCGCCGCGAGGGCCGGTGCCACTCGCTATTGTATGGTTTTATCCGGCAGAGGGCCCTCGACCCGAACGGTTCATAAACTTGCGAGTACCATTAAAAAGGTAAAGCAGGCTTTACCAATAGAGGTCTGTCTCTCAGCTGGCTTACTCGGAGATGAGCAGGCGGCCATTCTCGCCGAAGCGGGACTCGACAGATTGAATCACAACCTAAATACCAGCGAAGGCCACTATCCCTCTATTTGCTCGACACACACTTTTCAGGACAGAGTAAACACACTACTGGCGGCACGACGCCACGGGATAGAGCCCTGTAGCGGCCTCATAGTCGGGATGGGCGAAACCTCGGACGATTTAATCGATGTAGCACTCAAATTACGAGAACTGGAAGTGCCTTCAATCCCAGTGAACTTTCTAATCCCTATAGAAGGAAACCCTGTCCAAGGGAGTGGGGAATTAAACCCGGAAGGCTGTCTCCGCGCACTCGTTATGCTTCGACTTATAAACCCGCGGGCCGAAATTCGAATATCTGCGGGTAGAGAAGGGCATCTGAGAGGGCTAGGAGCTCTCGCCCTTTGGCCCGCTAACAGTCTATTTATCGAAGGATATCTCACCACCAAGGGGGATGCCGCTGCTGAAACTTACGAAATGATCAGAGACGCAGGCTTCGAAATCGAGGGTAATTCCCTATTTAACGACGGCACAACGAATGAAAAAAGAAGTGGCTTTAGGGTAAGCGGCAGTGATGGCGAGATTCTGAAGCCTGAAATCCGCGCGTCCTGAATAAACATTTAGTGCTAGTCAGGTAAGCCGCCCTAGGCCTTGCCTTGTTGACCTGGTCGAAACCTTCTCGCTAGAGAAACTACCGATGCACATAAAGCATTTGCGTCATGGAATTGCCGAATACCAATCCGGCTACCCTTCCAAGGACTAGACGAGAGAAAATCAATTCTCCTCAGGAGATATCGCCTCGGAGAAGGCCTCCTGCTGACGCTGATAAAAGGCCTCGCCCTCTTCTGTCGATCTCATTTCTTCAATCATTGCTTGAGCACGCTCACGGGCAATTATTTCTGGATCTTTACCGGCCTCATCAGCAAACTCACAGCGCCCCACAAGGACAGTCACCACACTACCCGAGACCTCTGCGAATCCCCCGGGCACGGCACCTACACGTCTAGAACCGTCTCCGAGTTTAATTTCCAGGCTTCCTGGACGCAAAGCGGAGATAAAGGATTCATGGTTTTCTAGGACGCCAAAGTCACCATCGAGGCCTGGCAAAACCACAGTCTCAACGTCCTGATCAAAGGCCTCGCCCTGGGGAGTAGCTATGTACAAAGAAAGTGCCATAAGTTCTCGCTAAAGTTGTGCGGCCTTCTCTCGAGCCTCTTCTATCGTGCCCACCATGTAGAAGGCTTGTTCAGGCAGGTCATCATGTTTGCCCTCCAAGATTTCTTTAAATCCTCTCACAGTATCTTCAAGTCGCACATAGGTTCCCGGGGTCCCAGTGAATTGCTCCGCAACGTGAAATGGCTGAGACAGGAACCTTTCAAGTTTACGTGCTCTTGAAACGGTTAGCTTGTCCTCATCGGAAAGTTCATCCATTCCCAGGATGGCGATAATATCCTGGAGGTCCTTATACCTTTGTAGGATCTGCTGCACGCCTCGGGCAACTGCGTAATGGTCCTCTCCTACAACTTGAGGATCGAGAATCCGACTCGTTGAATCCAAAGGATCCACTGCTGGATAAATTCCCAACTCTGCAATCCGTCTTGATAAAACCGTCGTCGCATCCAGATGGGTAAAGGCCGTGGCGGGTGCCGGATCGGTCAGATCGTCAGCCGGCACATAAATAGCCTGCACTGAGGTAATTGAGCCTTTTGTTGTCGAGGTGATTCTCTCCTGCAACTCGCCCATATCTGTCGCCAAGGTTGGTTGATAACCAACCGCCGAGGGTATTCGGCCGAGCAGAGCTGATACCTCGGAACCGGCTTGAGTAAAGCGAAAAATGTTGTCGATAAACAGAAGAACATCCTTGCCTTCCTCGTCGCGAAAGTATTCAGCCGCAGTCAAGGCAGTAAGACCAACCCGCGCGCGTGCTCCCGGCGGTTCGTTCATCTGCCCATATACCAGAGCAGCCTTGTCCAGAACCGTAGTCCCATCCGAGAGCTTCGCTTCCATCATTTCGTTCCACAGATCGTTACCCTCTCGAGTTCGCTCGCCAACTCCGCCGAAAACTGAATACCCTGAGTGCTCTTTGGCAATGTTGTTTATCAGCTCCATGATGACAACTGTCTTCCCCACACCAGCGCCGCCGAAAAGACCAATTTTCCCTCCCCTAGGGTAAGGAGCAATCAGGTCAACCACTTTAATTCCCGTTTCAAGCGCTTCCACTGTCGTTGCCTGATCAACGAATTCCGGAGCAGGGCGATGAATTGGGTAAGAAAGTTCTGAGTCAATCGCCCCTCTTTCGTCTACGGGTTCACCGATGACGTTCATGATGCGACCTAGAGTCTTAGGACCAACCGGGACTTTGATTACATCCCCTGTGTTTTTAGCCTCTTGCCCGCGAATCAGACCTTCGGTGGTATCCATCGCTATACACCGGACTGTGTTCTCTCCTAGATGCTGCGCAACCTCCAAAACAAGATTATCATCACGATCGTCCACTCCCGGGTTAGTCACAGTTAATGCTGTAAAAATTTCAGGGAGGTCTCCAGGGGAAAATTCGACATCTACCACTGGGCCAAGAACCTGCGTGATTAAACCTTTGCCCGAGCCTGTAATAATTCCTTCAACCATTTTGTCTCCATCCATACCAGCCTAAAATTAGTTAAGCCTAGTCGCTATCCCTCTAGAGCTTGAGCGCCCGTCACGATTTCTACTAGTTCCTTCGTGATGGCGGCCTGCCTCGCCCTATTAAAATCAAGGGTTAAGTTCTTTATCAGTTCTTCTGTGTTCCGAGTAGCGGCCTCCATCGAAGTCATGCGAGCAGCATGCTCTCCGGCCTGACTCTCAAGTAGGGCACGATAGATCGTAAATTCTAGTGCTCTAGGCACTAACGCTTGTAGAAGTGCTTCTTGTGACGGTTCAATTTCAAAGGGAGAGAGTTCGCCATCCGCGCCTTCCCCCGCACTAGTGAATGGCAAGAGTGACTTGGTTACTGGCCTCTGAGTCAAGGCCGACACGAACTCACTGTAGACAATTAATGCTTCGTCAATTTCTCCAGCGATGTAACGCTTCGCTAGATGTTCGGCAATCTCAACTGCATTACCATAAGCTACATTCGGGATTCCAGTCCAGCTCTCACTTTGACTAGCCGAGAACCTCCTTCGGATGAACTCATCTGCCTTTCTCCCGACCGAAGAAAGCTCGATAGAATCGAAGTCGGATCCTCTTGTTACTCTTGTCTGAGTGGCTTCTTTGATCGTATTTGTATTAAAGGCTCCACACAACCCCCTGTCCGAGCAGACGACAACTATCTCCAGGTTTCTTTTAGAATCTCTCCGCATAAGAAGGGGATGATCCGCATCAACTTGACGAGCCTCAAGATCTGACAAAGTGGAATAAATTCTTTCGGCATATGGTCTAGCCGCAATTATCGCATCCTGTGCTCTGCGAAGTTTTGCCGCCGCTACCATGCGCATCGCGCTGGTAATCTGTTGCGTCTTTTCGACACTTCTTATCCTTCTTTGAATATCGCGAAGATTTGGCACCGTTTACTTATCCTTAAGCAGCCTTACCAGGCTTGGACGGCTGAAATACTTCAGAAAAGGCATCAAGTACCTTGATCAGTTCATCGCGCGATTCATCGCTAAGGGCTCCGCTTTCGCGCACCGATGATAGAATACCTACGTGATTAGCTTTTACGTAAGACATCAATTCAGACTCATAACGTCCAATGTCCTCTAGCCCTATTCCGCGGACCCAAGAATCTTTACCCGGTTGTGGCGTCGCCGCAAAGATGGAGACTACTTGCTCTTCCATAGACATTGGCTGATATTGCGGTTGCTTTAGCATTTCGGTTTGCCGTTCCCCGTTAGCGAGTTGCTCCTGGGTAGTTTTGTCAAGATCGGAACCGAATTGAGCAAAGGCCGCCATCTCTCGATACTGGGCAAGCTGAAGTTTAAGTTGGCCCGCCACCGCCTTCGTCGCCTTGGTTTGTGCAGCACCTCCTACCCGCGAAACCGATAGACCAACATTTACCGCGGGTCGTACACCTGAATTAAACAGGTCCGTTTCGAGGAAAATCTGACCATCCGTAATTGAGATGACGTTAGTAGGGATATAAGCAGAAACGTCACCCGCCTGTGTCTCGATAATCGGTAACGCCGTGAGGCTTCCTCCACCAAGAGAATCGTCCAGCTTCGCGGCTCGCTCTAATAGGCGGGAATGAACGTAAAAGACGTCGCCAGGATACGCCTCTCGTCCGGGAGGTCGTCTCAGCAACAAAGAAAGTTGCCTGTAAGCAACTGCCTGTTTTGAAAGATCATCGTAGACTATTAATGCGTGCTTCCCGTTATCACGAAACCACTCACCGATCGCGCAACCTGTATAAGGTGATAGGTACTGAAGCGGCGCCGGCTCGCTGGCCGTAGCCGCCACGACGACACTATAATCCATCGCTCCATGCTGACCGAGCTTATCCACTACCTGAGCAACAGTAGACTGCTTCTGACCGATGGCTACGTAAATGCAAAAAACATCTCCGCCCTTCTGATTAATTATTGTATCAATCGCTATCGCGGTTTTCCCCGTCTGACGATCGCCAATAATAAGCTCCCGTTGCCCCCTGCCTATAGGTGTCATTGCATCAATTGCCTTAATTCCTGTTTGTAGGGGCTCATGAACTGACTTCCTCGCTACGATCCCCGGTGCCTTCAGCTCCACCCGCCTCGACTCGGCTGAGTCAATTGGCCCTTTTCCATCAATAGGATTGCCCAGTGCATCAACGACTCGACCGAGGAGATTTTGTCCGACGGGGACTTCGACAATTCGGCCAGTCCTCCTCACTAGATCACCTTCACGAACATGGGCAGCTTCGCCCATAACAGCAATTCCAACGTTGTCTTGTTCTAGATTAAGAACCATTCCGGTTACTTCACCAGGTAGCTCCACGAGCTCTCCAGCCATTACCTTATTGAGGCCATAGACTCTGGCTATACCGTCGCCAATCGACAAAACCGTACCAGTTTCAGCCACATCAATTTCGCGACCATAATTTTTAATCTCGGTCTTCAGTATGTCGGTAATCTCACCAGGCTTAATATTCATTATTCCATTCCGTTCAAAAGCATCCTTCTCGGACGCATAGATTCAGTTTTTCTATTCCGCGAGTAGACTCGCGCGCATTTGTGACAGTTGACTTTTGACACTGCCATCGAACAAAACGTCTCCAACTTTTGCGACGATGCCTCCGAGCAATCTCGGATCAATCTCTACGGAAAGCTCTACTTGACCTTCCGTGCATTCCATTAGAGCTTCTCGCAGGTCAGCCAGTTGGGATTTGCTAAGTGTAGAAGCAGTTCGCAACTCGACTTGGGTAATGCCTATCCTTCGGTCAGCGATACGGTCGTAGGCTTCCCTAATAGCGACTATGTCTACTAGGCGCCTCTGATCTATCAAAAATCCGTAAAAGTTTCGCAGTGTATTCCCTGATCCTAGCTTTCTGCTCAAAGATTCTAGGACTGCCTTTCGTTCCGCCGCTGGATGCAAGGGTTCTAAGAGTACGCTTCGTAGTCCAGGATCATAGTCAATCGCATCGGTCAAGATGCGAAGTTCGTTTCGAACTTCGTCCTTGTTATTATCTTCTTCTGCTAATTCAAACAGCGCTTTGGCATAACGTTCCGCCGCCGGATTACGAACCATTACTCGCCACTCCTAATACAGTCACCGGATCGTTGAGCTGAAACTTGCAAAATAGAAACGATCATTCCGTAGCCGTTCCATTTCGTACCCGCTGAACAAACTCGTTAATTAACCGAGTTTGATCTTCTTCCGAAATCTCATTCTTTATACGCTCTTCTGCCAGAGCTATGGCAAGTTCCGCCGCTTCATTCCGTAACGCCTGTTGTGCACGAAGAGATTCTCTATCAACCGCGGCTCCAGCATCTTTGGCAATTCTCCCCGCTATTTCGTGAGCCTCCTCAACAATTGCCTGGGCCTCCCTTTCAGCTCGGTCCCTAGCCTCATGACGAATGGCCGCCAGCTCCTCGTCTAGATTAGATGTTTTCTCCTCCAGCTCGGATAGTCGGACTTGCGATTCGCGCAAGAGCTTCTCGGACGACTCTAGGTTTTGAACCACCTTTTCCCGACGGGTCGCAAGAAAAGCCAACACAGGCTTTCGACTAAGAAGCAATAACACTCCTAAA
>CAYOGP010000109.1:0-6965 GCA_964403555.1 uncultured Spirochaetales bacterium
CACACTGCAAAGTGCTGAACAGCATGTCTCAGTTGTGAATAATCGCGCTTGAAACGACGAAACCTAACGAGCTTTTTACTCGGCCCTCAAGTTTCCCCCATCCCATTGCTTGAGAATTTGAACTTTCAGGACGTACGGAGAATGTATCATCCGATGAATTCAAGTCGATGGTAATATCCTTAAAACTGAGTCGTGCGTTCCAAGCAGAAGACGTGCATTTATAAATCGATTCTTTCGCGGAAAATATTTTGGTCGCCTTTGCGAGTTGTTCTTGGTTATCGAGGTTTTTCAGGTTGGCGTGTTCCCTTTCTGTGAGGATACGTTTCAAAGAACGGCTTGTTAAGCGCCCTTCCATTTCTACATCGATTCCGATCGAATTGAGATTTTGTTTTCTCGACAAAGCGACACAAACAACGGTCTTACAGTGGGAGATACTTCCTACTATTCCTTGGGGCCATTCCGGCTCTAAGGATTCATGATTTATTATGCTTCTTGGTGGATGCCCGAGTTCAATGAGGGCTCGGTGAGCCAGGAACCTACCGGTAGCGTATTCGTGTCGACGAGGGGTTGAAGCTCCTGCTATTTGAGCTTCTTCTGCTGGGAATATTTTTTTGTTTGTAGGCAATCCGGTTTTTACAACCACGGACTTCGGTAAGTGTTGCTCAAGAGCTTGTCTCGTGCTTTCACAAATTGAATGGGTCACTTTTGCGGGGCTAATGTAATTGCGGTCTGGTCGTCAGGCACTTTAAGCTCACATTCGGCCGCGGTTGGTAAAGGAGGCCGCACCAGTTATGGTGGCCCAGGACAGAATCGAACTGTCGACACCGCGATTTTCAGTCGCGTGCTCTACCAACTGAGCTACCGGGCCGAACCTTGAAACTCTACCTGCTGAGTCTTTCTTTGTCATGTTTGGCCTGAGGTAGGTTAATGCGTCGAATGAACAATCATGTGATAGGGTCGTGTTGTGTCCAATCGATTAATGAAATTTCGACTAAACGGTAGCTATGGGCTGAAGTATCTGTTTTTTGGCCTCATTATCTACCCGACCCTTGCTTTCGGGGCGGCACGAGCGCCGGTAGTTGGTGAGCAAGGAATGGTTGTTACCCCTCAAAGGGATGCGAGCCTGGCAGGTCTGGAAGTTCTGCGTGCGGGTGGGAACGCCATGGATGCCGCGATAAGTATTTCTCTAACCCTGTCCGTTACAGATCCCCATCACTCAGGGGTAGGAGGTGGAGGCTTTATCTTGATTCGCCTCGCCACCGGTGAGACCTTCGCGGTCGATGCCCGTGAAACGGCTCCCGCCGAAGCGCGGTCTGACATGTACTTGCTTGGAGGTGTGGCCGAGGACGCTTCTAAATGGGGAGGTCTTTCGGTGGCCACCCCCGGACTCTTAGCGGGTCTCGAATTGGTGAGGAAGCGTTGGGGTACGAAATCATTTTCCGAACTTGTAGAGCCGGCCGTATCGGCAGCAGAAAAAGGTTTTCTTTTAGGACGAAGCCACGCACGGTCTTTGGCATATTGGGAGAACAAGTTGGCGGCGCGATTTCCGGCGACCGCAGCAATACAACTTCCACTGCCCGGACGTTCGGTAAATGCCAGAATCGGTTATCGACTACGGCAGATAGATAAAGCGGAGACCCTCAGGCTCTTGTCTCGTAAGGGAGTATCGGATTTCTACAAGGGCTCGATCGCAAAAAAAATTGTGGAAGCTACGCGACAGGCTGGAGGAATTTTAACCCTTCATGATTTAGAAAATTACGAGCCAAAAGTTCGGCGCCCGACGGTTGGTTCCTATAGAGGATTTGAAGTCCTCTCATTCCCCCCTCCTTCTTCAGGCGGAATTGCGTTAGTTCAGATGCTGCAGATACTTGAGGGCTTTGATCTCAAGGCGATGGGGCCCGGATCTTCTGCGAGTCTCCACATTATCTCCGAAGCTATGAAGCTTGCCTTTGCGGATCGCGCAGCTCATTTAGGAGATCCAGACTTCGTGGAAATTCCCGGCTGGCTCGCTACCAGTTCTTACGCAGAACGCCAGCGAAGCAGGATTAATCCTCCCTGGACTCAACGTTCGCCTCTGACTTGGCATAAATCTGAGGTGGCTATCAACGTTGAGGGTCCTGGTGAAGAGCCTAAAGGAGGTGGAACGACCCACTTTTCTGTTATGGATAAAGAAGGCAATGCCGTGGCTGTAACCCAAACTATAAATCTTTTGTTCGGTTCGGGAATTACCGTACCTGGCACAGGAATTATCCTCAACAATGAAATGGATGACTTTGCAATTACGACGAATAAGCCAAATGCTTTTGGCTTGATCGATACCCGAGGATCGAATGCTGTTGCTCCGAGAAAAAGGCCTCTTTCGAGCATGACCCCAACTATTATAACCCGAGGTGGCTCGCCTTATATGGTTATTGGTTCACCTGGTGGTCCAAGGATAATAACGACCACATTGCTGTCTATTATAAACGTTATTGATTATGGAATGGATATTCAGGCATCGGTTAGTGCTCCTCGATTTCACCACCAATGGATTCCCAACAAGATCAGAGTAGAGCCGGACGTTCCAGCCGATGTTCTTAAAGGTTTGAGATTACGCGGGCACAAGGTAGAGGCTTCGAGCAGAAACTGGTCAAGTGCACAAGGTATTGTTTATCAGGAAGAGTCAGGTCGATATTTTGGTGGGACGGACCCCAGAGGCGATGGCCTCGCAGTTGCCCCTTAGCTGAGTTATGGGCGAATTGTAGCCAGGACGTATCGCTTCAAGTCTACGATTTTATTTGCAACTGTCAGGATATCCTCTCGAGTCGCGGAAGCGATTTTCTCTGGAACATCTGCAAAGTTTCCTGCGCCCAATCCGTAACAGGCATCCAGGGCGATATGGGATGCCTGAGCACTAGCTCGTTGTTGACCGATATGGAAAGAACCGATTAGGCTTTGTTTTGCAGAATTAATTTCTTCGTCTGTAGGTGGAGAGTCGATGATCCCCTTCAATTGCTCAAGGACTCCATTACGTGCGTCGTCCAACTTTTCGGGTGCAGTGGCTATATAAACCGCGAAGTATCCTGGTGCTAGACCCTCTACAGATACGGCCGACACGGTATAGGCGAGTCCTTTCCTGTCCCTGAGATCTAAAAACAAGCGTCCGCCCTGACCGCCGAGAATTTGCGAAACTATATCTAGATAAACACGGTCCGGATCTGTGATGCGGAGTCCGGGAAAACCTATGACAAGGTGAGCCTGCGAACGATCAATCTGCAGTTCTACCTCTTTCGGGGAATCCAGAGGAGCATCCTCTTTTGGTAGAAGCCCTTCGTATTGCTTGTCTGATAGCTGAGAAAGGCGAAGATTCATTTCATCAGCGAGTTCCTCGGTCTCCACATCACCCACACATGCTATGTCTATGTTTTGGCCTCTCACTATAGATCCATGGAGATTATTAAGATCATTCTTCGTGATTTCGTTTACAGTCTCCTGCGAGCCTAAAATCGGTATCCGATAGGGGTGGGCTGGGTAAAGTGTTTGGATAAATAAGTCAAATGCCCGAGAAGAAAGGCGGTCTTTTCTTCTCGCCAAAGCAGCCAGCGTATCCGTGCGTTCACGTTCTATTTCGGTTAGGGACAGTGCCGGCTCCATCAGAGTTTCAGCTAGTAAATCAAGAAACTTACTTCGATTCTCGCTGGGTCCATCGACGCTCAACCCCGTACTATTTCTACCCGAAAAAGAGTCGATATCGCCAGCCATCGACTCCACGGTTCGTGCAAATTCGCCAGAACTCCGGCGCTTTGTTCCTCTCAGCCACATTCCTGCTAAAAACTGACTTATTCCTTCGGTTCCTTTCTTTTCGGAAATCAAACCGCCTCGCATAGCTAAGCGAAGAGAAAAGATCGGCAAGCTATCTCGTTTTATGACATGCAGTCGAGGGCCACTATCTAATTCAAAACTTTCAACATCTTTTTTCTGTTGCAGTTTCTTAGGTTTACGAAAACGGCTACGAGCCTTTGCTTTGCCATCGGTCACACAATTCCACAGTTCTTCTTTTTCAATGATAGTGTCCGGGTTTTCGGGAAGAACAGTTGCGATGAGCGTCTTTTCAGAGTCCAGCCAGCGATTTGCAACTTCTAAAAGCTGTTGGCGTGTGGCAGATTGAATCGACGAGAGGTAGTCACGTTCTTTTCTGTAGCTTCCTGAAAGAAGTTCAAAAGTTCCGAGTTTTCTAGCTTGTCCTGAAACACTTTCGCGTTCCCAAAATTCGGCTGCTAGAAAGTTGGCTTTTGCTTTCTCCAGTTCTTCCGAAGTAACAGGTTGATTCCTTAGTTCTTCTATTTCTTTTGCTATTGCTCGGACTAATGATTTGCAATGCTTAGGATCGAAGTCCGCATTTACGCCAAACAGACCAGCATCCAGGGGGGTATAGCTTGATGCGTCTATGCGATCGGCGAGTTGTAATTCTTCGCGAAGGCGACGAACTAAGCGAGAACTTTCCCCTTCCCCCAAAATGAAAGCGAGTAAATCGAGAGGAGGGGTGTCCGGATGATTGAAAGCTACGGTAGGCCAGCACATTTCTAGACATCCGCGCTCGAACTGGCGATTTAGTAAGGTGGTACGAAAATTCTCCTTAAGTGCGGGCTCCGCGGGTCGTTCCCTTACGAGAGGGGTTTGTCCACTTTTTCCAAAGGCAGATTCAATTTTTTTTAATAAGGCTTGCCCACAAAAGTCGCCTACCGCAACGATCATCAGATTTTCAGGCTGGTACCAACGTTTGTAAAAGTTGCGGACTCTTTCGCTTGAGAGAGTTCGCACGCTTTCGGGGTCGCCAAGTATTGGTTTTCCATAAGGATGACGTTGGTACGCGAGTGCGAATAGAGCGTCACTAAGTACGTGTTGGGGTGTGTCCTCAGAGCGACGTATTTCTTCCAGAACGACTTCGATCTCTCGTTCGACTTCTTCCTCAGCGAAAAGCGAGTTCTGAGTTATATCTGCCAACACGTCCAGTCCTATTGGAGCCTGCGATGACGGAAGAGTCGTATGATAAACTGTCATATCAAAGGAGGTATACGCGTTGATGTATCCTCCGTTTTTCTCGATGTCAGTAGCAACTTGCCCCACTCCACGCTTTGAAGTGCCTTTAAAGAGCATGTGCTCGTGAAAATGTGCGATCCCTGACTCGCTTTCATCTTCATCGGCCGATCCCACCTTTGCCCATACTTGGATTTCAGCTACCGGAATTCGGTGGTCTTCCCGTAATAAGACACGCGGACCTGTTTCTAGATCCACCGCCTCGACGTCATCTTGTTGGAGAGTTTTTGTCAAAAGGTTCACAGAGGACCTAGAATAACCGACTATGAGCCCAGTTGCAGATTTCGAATCTTTATTCACCACGGGAACCCGAGCCGAGGGGTGGCTTTAGTTTTGGCTTCGGTAGGTGTATATGTCCACATTCCGTTTTGCGAACGGATTTGTCCCTATTGTGACTTTGCAGTAGTTGCCCGGAAGAGTATCGAGACGGCCGAGCAAGAGAATTACGTAGCGGCCTTGCTCGCGGAACTCGAGATTCGCGCACCCCAATTTGAACTACATCACTTGGATACGATTTACTTTGGGGGGGGTACGCCTTCCTTATTAAAGCCAGACCTTATCGGTCGGATCATACAATCGCTCCGCAGCAAGTTTGGTGGAAAACCTCGAGAAATCACACTTGAGGTAAACCCAAGCACCTTGGAAATTGGCCGTCTTCCCTATTTCATCGGAGTAGGTGTGAATCGTTTATCTATTGGGGTCCAGTCCTTTGACGATTTGGTTTTAAAGCGGCTTGGTCGAGCTCATCGCTTTTCGGATGTCGAGGACATCATTCCTAAGGCAAGAGCGGCGGGTTTTCAAAACCTTTCCCTAGATCTGATCTATGGTGCACCCGGTCAAACGTACGAGAGTCTCGAACGCGATCTTCGGCTTTTGATTGAGTACGCCCCGGAACACCTTTCGGCGTACTCTCTAACTGTTGAGAAAGGTACCCCTTTTGCTAAAGCCGATGCTCGGGGGCAGCTACTTCTACCTGCTGAAGAAGAGTCGCTGGCAATGTTAGATCTAGTTTGGGGTCGCCTGGTTGAGGCCGGTTATAACCACTACGAACTCTCTAATTTTGCGAAACCAGGATTCTCTTCCCTACACAACCGTCGATATTGGTTTCGTAAGCCAGTTCTTGGGTTGGGTGTGGGGGCCTGTTCTTTTGATCCCAAGTCAAGGAGGGCGCCATATGGCGCACGTCCGGAGAACCCTCGTGATCTTCCTAGCTATCTTGATTCTAGATTAGCTTGCCAAGATGTCATTCTTTCAGCTGACGAAGCTGCTCGAGAGGCGGTGTTCCTTGCACTTCGCACCTCCCGAGGGTTATCAATTCAAGGGTTTATTGACGAATTCGGTCAAGATCCGGAGGAATTCTTCGGTGAAACGAGTCATCGATTGGTGGAGGCTGGCGTTCTGGACGCTGGGTCTGGTGAAGTATGGAGCTTGACGGCTAAAGGCCGTCGAGTTGCAGATAGTGTGTTTCTCGAGCTTCTCTAGGTCTATTTGGAATGTGTTTCTGCTGTGGTTTCCTAAGCTCTCGGCTTGCGAGATCCGGAGACGTCGCAATATTGCGACTATTCCTTCAGTGTTCTGGTTGACCAGAGGTTGACCATGCTTACTTTTACAGTCCCGACACCAGCTATGTTCGGCCTGGTCACTGAGGACTGGATTTTGTGGGAAGGAAGATACTTAACGAATGCGATTATGCTCAATGAATGGCGTGCTAGCTAATGAATAAAAAGTCTGATGTTCCGACAAAAGAAGGAGATTCGATCTCCAAGGATGATGTTCTTGATCAGAATGGGATCGACGACACAAAGGAGAGCGGCTTAGAAGAGGCATCATTACTGAACGGAGAAGAGCAGGAGAGATCTCTATCCCCCGAGGAAGAACTCGAAGAGTTG
>CAYOGP010000110.1:0-6962 GCA_964403555.1 uncultured Spirochaetales bacterium
TCCCGAAAATCCAATGGAACTTCCAGATATCGTTCTTCCGCTCTTTGGATCTCCCGTTTGGCAGAAGATGACGGACGCCGAAAAGACGCGGTACCGAGTACACCAACAAGCCTGGCAGAACTCTCAGTTTCTTCACGGAGAGCAGGGTGCGCTTATCTGTACCGCCAAGATTGTTCAGCAAGTGCCCCACATGGATGCAAAGTATTATGCCGCAACCCAAGTGGTAGATGAGGCCAGGCACGTTGAAGCTTATTCGCGTCTACTCCATGAAAAGTTTGATCTCGCCTACCCGATCACGTCACCTCTTGAGGCTCTGCTTGAAAATATTATCTCGGACTCACGATGGGATATGACATACCTCGGAATGCAAATTCTTGTTGAAGGTCTCGCTCTAGCGGCCTTCCAGGGTATTCGCGACATGGCCAAGAACAGCTTGGGTTCCCAAGTAAATGCCTATGTGATGCAAGACGAGGCTCGACACGTCGCTTTTGGGCGAATGGCCTTGCGCGACTATTACCCGCAGTTGTCGGATAAGGAACGGGACGAGCGAGAAGAGTTTGCCGTTGAGGCCTGTTACCTCATGCGAGACCGCTTTCTTGCGAAGGAAATGTGGGAGAATCTCGGGCTGCCTGTGGAGGAGTGCACAGAGTGGGTGGATAAGTCGGAACCCATGAAACTTTTTCGAGCTTCTTTGTTCAGTCGAATTGTGCCGACGATTAAGGAGATTGGTCTTTGGGGGCCGAGGATTCAGAAGGCCTACGTGGATATGGGGATCTTGGAATTTGCAAAGATCGACTATGAGGCTGTGGCCGAAAACGACGAGAAGGTTGCCGAAGCATTTGATGCAGGAGCTCCTCCTCCGTCCAAAAGCTTTGAGGAAGTGGCTCTTGGATTTATGCAGAGTCTTCAAGGCAAAAATTAGGTGTTGAGAACTCGTTGAAATAAATAAGTGACCGAGTCACGTAAGGACATGAAAGGATAAAACGGATGACATTAAAATCGAAATTAGATCGCATGCGCTTAGCAGGGGAAAAAAGATTACCGGCCGAAGCGCTCGCCGTAATGAAGGCCGAAACAGAGGCGCAAAGGGAAGCGGGGATAACGAAAAATATTCTGAAAGTTGGAGAAACGCTCCCGTCTTTTAGCCTTGAAAACCATCGAGGCGAAACGGTAGAGAGTTCAGAGCTGCTTTCTAGAGGGCCCATCATGTTAACCGTATATCGGGGACTTTGGTGACCCTACTGCAACGCAGAGCTGGAAGCTCTGCAGGGAATTAACGAAACTATTTCTGACGCGGGGGCAACCTTGGTCGCGCTTTCTCCATCTACACGTAAGTATGCGGCAACAATGGCAGAAAAAGGGAAGATTACTTTTGATATCCTTTGTGACCCGGGCAATTCATATGCTGAAAAGTTGGGATTGTCTTTTGTTCTTCCACCCAGGCTTAGCGAGGTCTATTCGGGCCTTGGGATTGACCTGCCGAAATTTAATGGTGATTCGAGCTGGACGTTGCCCATTCCGGCACGCTTTGTGATCGATAAGCAAGGATCGATTCGGTATGTCGAAGCTGACGTGGATTACACCGTACGCCCCGAACCGGAAGAAACCCTCGCAGCCTTGAAAACGATCGGGTAGGCCAACGGTAATCATGCGACGTTTTCGAATCCCCTTGGCCGTGCTCGCAGTCATGACGTTGGCGGGTCTGGGCAGTCAGCTTGTCCTGAGTCCAAAAAGAACCCAAATGGATATTGTGATTGAAGAAGGGGTGGCGTACGACGTAAATACCGGTAGTCCGGCGAACGGAATACGTGAGTTGTTTCACCACAACGGTCTGCTTCAAGTGAGAGGGGAGTACGTAGAGGGTAGACAAGAAGGCTTGTGGCAAATTTTTTACGGGAACGGAAATTTAAAAGAAAGTGGCCACTTTGAAAACGGGGAGCAAGTAGGCCAATGGGAATTTTTTCATAAGGACGGAAGGCCAAAAGAGCAAAAGAACTACAGAGAACGAAAACCAATAGAGAGCTCTTTGAACGAACCGCTAACAGCTACGAAACAATTCTTTAGGAAAGCATCATGAAGTTAGAAGGATCCTGTCACTGCGGGAAAGTGGAGTTCAGTCTTACCTCACCGCATCCTTACCCTTTTAATATTTGTTACTGCGGGATTTGTCGAAAAACTGCGGGCAGCGGAGGATTCGGAATCAATTTGGGGGGAGAAGCAGAGAGTCTCGTTGTTGTGGGTGAAGAATTCATTCGTGTTTACCGAGCTCTCATCTCGTCCGATGGTGGAACTGAAGAAGAGAGTCCTTGCGAAAGGCGCTTTTGCGGCTCCTGTGGGAGTCCTCTCTGGATCTGGGATCCTCGTTGGCCAGAGTTGATCCATCCTTTTGCGTCAGCGATCGACACTTCTTTGCCAAAACCCCCGGAACGAACCCATCTCATGTTGGGGTCGAAGCCTGACTGGGTGGACGCCTACAACCGAGGTGATGATGATCAAAGCTTTGAAGAGTATCCGGAAGAATCAATTGCTCAGTGGCATGAACGATTGAAGCTCTCGAAGTAATACGAGCAAGGAAGGCTAGATCGTTATGGCAGATACTAAAACGCGAATTCTGGACAGTGCCGAAGTCCTTTTTGCAGAACGAGGAGTCGAGGCCACTTCGCTCCGGGCTGTTACGACCAAGGCGGAGTCGAATCTTGCTGCTGTTCATTATCACTTTGGTTCGAAAGAGGCCTTGATCGCGGCGGTTGTCGGACGACGTTTAAGTCCAGTCAACGAAGAGCGGCTTCGCGAGCTCGATAAGTTGAACGAGAAGAGTTCAAAGCCTGCCTCCTTGGAAGAACTTCTCGAAGCCTATTTCAAGCCTGCCATTTCGACATTGGACAACAGTGAGCAGGGGCCTTTGTTGGCAAAAATGATGTCACGTCTTTTTTGGGAGTCTGGAGGAGAGACCCGACAGCTTATCGTGGAACAGTTTAGTGAAGTTTGGGAGGGCTTTATTCGCGCCTTGCGAAAGGCGTTACCGGAGTTGTCGACGCGACAGGTCATCTCTCGGTTTCATTTCGGTATCGGAGTATTGATTCATGCGCTTTCGCAACGAGGTTATGAAGAGGATCCCAAGATGCCTTCGATCCTGGAGAAAGATCCAGAGAGACAGCTGGCGGTACTCGTTGCCTTTGTTGCGGCGGGCTTCCGCGCGCAAGTACCGGAGAAGAAGAAGTGAGTTCTGAGGGCCATGAAAGTTCGAACGGAGAAAGGCGCGAGACGTTTAAGAGGAGAAATCTATTCCAGCGCTTCACGACCCGTACTCTTGCTCTTGGGGTAGTCGGTCTTGCCTTTTCTCTTGTCTTTCTTCTGCTTTGGACGCGTCCGACTGTTTCAGCCAAAACTCCTGAAATACTGGCTCCGTTGGTTCAAGTGACCTCGGTTGCACTCGAACCAAGCCAGTTTCTCGTCTCAGCGCAGGGCAACGTCGAGCCAAAGAGAGAGAGTGATTTAGCGACAGAAATTGCCGGACGCATCAGTGAGCGTTCTCCGAACCTGGTTCGTGGGGGTTTTTTTGCAAAAGGTGACATTTTGGCACGTATCGATGACAGCGATTATCAGGTGGTTGTCGATCAGCTCGAAGCGTCCCTGGCTCTCCGTGAATCGGAAAGGAAACTTGCTGAAAGAAACTTGAACCGTCGCAAAGCTCTGGCTGATAAGGGCGTAGCGAGTATTGCCGAGCTGGACACGAGTGAAAGCCAGTTGCAGGTGACGGAGGCCGGAGTAAGAGAAATTGAAGCTCAATTAAAGAGAGCACGCTTGGATTTAGATCGTACGAAGGTAGTCGCTCCTTTCTCGGGTAGAGTGCGTGACGTTCACATTGAGGTAGGAGAATTCGTCGGTAGGGGAGCGTCGATTGCTCTCGTTTATGGAACGAAGGTCGCCGAGGTTCGACTGCCGATTAGCGACCAGGACCTCGCGTATCTTCCCTTTTCCCTAGGGTATGTTTATGACTCTTCGGGTGGAACGCCAGTCGAAGTGCTTCTGTCTGCACAAATCGCCGGAAAGACGGTGGTGAGGACAGCAACGGTAGACCGAGTCGAGGGCGAGATCGATCGGCGCTCTCGAATGATTGCTGTGGTTGCAAGCTTGACTGATCCCTATGCAAGAACAGCTCGTGGACTTTCCGCGTTTGCCCCGGGTCTCTTTGTTGAAGGGCAGATCAAGGGAAAAGCACTTCCCGCCGTATCACGACTTCCTCGCGAGGCCCTTCGAGGCGAAGATCAAGTGCTTGTCTTAGGCAACGATGAAAGGCTTCATCTCAGAAAAGTGACTGTGGCACGTATCGATCGCGACGAGGTGCTCATCGAAAAAGGTCTCTTCGCGGGCGAACGCGTTTGCGTGTCTGTCCTCGAAGCCTTCACGGACAAAATGCAAGTAAGGGTGTCGGCTTTAAAAGGTAAACAATGAACGGGATTATCGACTGGTTCGCACGGAATCACGTTGCGGCCAACCTCCTCATGATTGGAGTAGTGGCAGCTGGTCTCCTTACGTTGCCGGGAATGCGTCAGGAAGTCTTTCCCGAGATTACGACCGGTGTCATCAAGACGACGGTGCTCTATCCCGGCGCTGCTCCAGAAGAAGTAGAAGAGGGAGTGTCGGTCCGCATTGAAGAGGCTCTCGTGGGAGTGGACGGGATTAAACGAGTCCGGTCGACCTCCAGTGAAGGTCTGAGCACGGTCGCGGCGGAACTTTATGAAGATGCCGACGTGCGAACGGTATTAGATACGGTGAAGAGCAGAATTGACGCCATCGACACCTTTCCGGTCTCCGCAGAAGAGCCCCTCGTTAAAGAACTCGTGATTCGGCATCAGGTCCTAAATATCGCCATTTCGGGGCCTGCGGATGAAAAATCTTTAAAATCCTTAGCCCAGCGCATCCGGGATGACCTTGCATCTCTTCCCAACATTACTCACGTGGAATTGTCGGCTTCTCGTGCCTACGAAGTAAGCATTGAAATCTCCGAAGTCGATCTCGAAAGGTACGGTCTTACTTTCGATGAAGTGGTCGAGGCGGTGCGTTCGCACTCGCGGGATGTGCCGGGAGGTTCGATAAAAACGAATGCAGGCGAAATCCTTTTGCGCAGTAAGGGACAGGCCTATGAAGGGGAGGAGTTTTCTCGCATTCCCATTCGTTCCAAGGATGGTTGGCGGCTCACAGTTGGCGATGTGGCGAACGTCGTGGACGGATTTCGCGAAGCCGACGTCGCGACTCGCTTTGACGGAAGCCCAGCAGTCATGGTCGAGGTCCACCGTTCGGGCGATCAGAACGTTCTAGGGATTTCCGATTCAGTGTATGCCTACATCGAAGAGGCGCAGTACCGAATGCCAGAAGGGATCGAGCTGACTGTCTGGCAAGACTCGAGTGAACTTCTCAGGGGACGTCGTGACCTCCTGTTAAAAAACGGCCGTGACGGGTTTATTCTTGTCGTGATCGTATTGGCTCTTTTTTTAAAGGCCCACGTGGCTTTCTGGGTAGCGATAGGGGTTCCTATTGCACTCCTGGGTACACTTTGGATGCTTCCCTTGTGGGATGTGTCTATCAATCTACTTTCGTTGTTCGCCTTTATCGTGGTTCTAGGAATCCTGGTCGACGATGCCATCGTGACCGGAGAAAATATATTTAGGCACCGGGAAAGGGACGGGCCCACCGTGGAGGCGTCCATTCGTGGGACGCAAGAGATTGCACTCCCGGTCGTCTTTGGGGTGGCTACGACGATGGCCGCCTTTGCGCCCATGTTGTTCATGCCGGGACCTTTCGGACGAATCGTACGTGTAATCCCGGCCGTCGTTCTTACGGCTTTAGCCTTTTCTATTCTTGAATCGAAGCTGATCCTTCCTTCCCATTTGAGTCGCGGTGGGAACAATGGGGGATGGTTTAAGTGGGCAGGGTTTAAGCGCTGGTCAAGGATTCAGGCCTCGATTGCTGCCAGGATGGACCTCTTCATTGAGCGTTGGTACAAGCCTCTTCTCGCCAGCGCTCTGCGCGAACGCGTGCTTACCCTGTCCATTGCTCTTGCGGTAGTGGTAGTCACGGGGGCCTACATGGCGAGTGGAAGAATGAAGTTTACTTTTCTTCCAAAAATTGAAGCAGACGATGTAGTGGCCGTGCTTACGATGCCCGTGGGCACACCCATCGCGGTGACTG
This sequence comes from uncultured Spirochaetales bacterium, assembly GCA_964403555.1. Taxonomy (GTDB): domain Bacteria; phylum Myxococcota_A; class UBA9160; order UBA9160; family UBA6930; genus UBA6930. The sequence goes on from CAYOGP010000110.1 coordinate 6,193, forward strand.
AAAAGTTTGTGGACCGTCTAGAAGAAGCGGGGCGGGCGACGATTGAAAAAGTCGATCTTGAATACCCACCTTCAGGAGGCGGTAGCAACGCACGCCACATGTTGGCCACTATCGGAGAGCAACCGTTTCGTACGCGACAGTCTCATGGGCCTACAGGGGGGCAGGGAGGCTCTATCGGTGGCCATGCAGCGGAAGTGCACATCTCGCTACGATCCTCGGAAGAGAGAAAGTACAGCGCGGCTAAGCTGGCCAATCTTTGGCGAGAGATTGCCGGCCCGATTCCCGAGGCTTCGGAACTCTCCTTTTTGTCACAACTGGTTTCTACTGGCGATACGATCAGTATTCAACTCCGCGGACCGAAGGTGGAAAACCTCCGTTTAGCCGCGGGTGAAATCAGAGAAGGTTTGGCTCAGTACCCGGGTGTCTACGACATCAACGATTCTTTCCGAGACGGAAAGAAGGAGCTGAAGCTAAGGATTCGCGAGTCGGCCGATGCGTTGGGTTTAACCTTGGACGACTTGGGTCGTCAGGTGCGACAGGCTTTCTACGGTGTTGAGATTCAAAAGATTCAACGCGGTCGAGATGAACTTCGAGTCATGGCCCGCTACCCCGAAAGCCAGAGAAAATCTCTGGGTGACGTCGAGTCCATGCGCATTCGCCTTCCCGATGGCACCGCGGTTCCGTTCCATGTTGTCGCCGATGTAGAAATGACGAGAGGGTTCGCTTCGATTCAAAGAACCGAGCGGCAAGGGATCATTAATGTCACGGCC
>CAYOGP010000111.1:0-6947 GCA_964403555.1 uncultured Spirochaetales bacterium
AGACCGAGCGGCGCACCTCGAGCCTTGGGTACCAGTAGTCGAAGCGCTCGCAGGCTCAGAAACGGGCCTTCGTGACTTGGCTGCAATCTGCGTCAATTTTTTACAGGACCACCTACCCGAGACACGAATCGAAGAGGACTCAAGCATTACAACCGAGGCGGAGACGAGTGACTCGGCAAAGCAACCGTTTAAAAGAAAACGACGCCGAAGACCAAGCTCAAACTCACGAACAAAAAATCGAGACGCGAAGTCTTGAAAATCACAGTCTATGCAGGCTCGAGCAACAGCTCAGCAACTGCCTTCGTCTCTCTAGCAAAAAAACTTGGTCAAGAAATTGCGGAACGAAACCATACCCTGGTGTACGGAGGTGGAAAGACTGGCTTAATGGGAGCCGTAGCAGATGGTGCCTTAAGTCGGGGTGGAAGAGTTGAAGGGATCATCCTCGATATCTTTGTTAAAAAGGATGTTCAACATATGGGTTTGTCGGAACTCTCTACGACAAAGACAATGCGCGAGCGTAAAGCAGAACTCGACCGAAACGGCGACGCATTTATTGCGTTACCTGGAGGCTATGGAACATTTGAAGAGGTCACGGAAATTTTATCTTTTCGAAAGCTAGGCTTCCACCACAGGCCTCTAATCCTGCTAGATTGCGAAACTCCTGAAGGGCGGTCATTTTGGAGACCTTTCAAAGACCTCTTCGATGGGGCAGTGTCCGGGGGGGTTGAGAAAAGACAAAGGGAAAGTTTTTTTTCTATAACAAGCGATCCGGAAAAAGCAGTTGCTGCATGTGAGGCCGATATCTAAAACAAATAGGACTCCTCTAAATCGCGACCCTTGTAAATCAATCCGGAAGTAAGGACAGTAAGTTCAGAACCGCTTCCTTTTAATAAATATTCCTTGCATGAAACAATTTCTCGATCCGTGCCACTGATATTGAGCTGTTGCCTTGAGCCAGACGAATCAACAAATGCCAAAACTCCATTGCCGCAAAGTGGCCGGCCAGCGCACCAGGTCACTGCCGAAAAAGCACTATCAAACCTTGAGAGCGCCTCGTTCAAGATCCATCGAGCCGGAGCGAAGTCGGGTCTAAAAATTACTGGGGACATAAAAACGCTTATACAAGCCAACCCTCTAGAGTTTAGACCGAGGACAGGGGTTATTCCATCAGCCTGAATCCACTCGATAGTCTCGATGCCACTATCAGGTCGGTTTTTGAGAAGCTGTCCTCCAGATGAAACATCAGCGGAGAAGCCACCTTTCACATGAAACCAGTTAAACCGACTAGAGCATTTGTCCTCAAGAATTAAAAGATCAGTCTTATTAATTCCGGTCGCTGATGATATCCCACGAAGTCGATCGTGCTGTTGTGGTAAAAAACGTTTCAGACCTAGATCAGAAAAGCCGCCCAGAAGCCGTGATTCCCATCGATCCAATTTCGACAAACTCTTGAGCTTATTACGTAATTCAACCTTCTGAGATGCCCCCTGATCCTGCCCTTGGTCCCATGGAGTCCCGGTGCAATTCAGTGGGGGTTGGGTATCTCTCACAAAAAAAATCCCGATAAATACATAAAATGCCTCAAGGACTCGCGACATCGCCTAGAAAAGGCGGATCGTTCCTCCAAAACTCAACTTAGCGATACCCGCCATTTGGAAATCCTTTCCAAGCCCAAGCAGAGGCCACTCCAACCGATTATCCTTATGTTGAGGAAAAAAAGTGTCGAAAACACGCATCGGGGTCATCTGCGGCGGTCAGTCCGTAGAACACGAAATCTCTTTAAGATCTGCGGCTTCCATAGCTCAGGCTCTGAATCCGTCCAAATACTCCGTTGAAATTTTACTCATTGACCTCGAAGGTCAGTGGTATCGGCTGGGAAGGAAAATGCCAGAAGATATCGCTCGTGCAAAGGTTCCCTTCAATTTTCCTGTGTCTCCGAAGCAAGGGGGAAAACACAATTTCGACGTCTTATTTCCAATTGTCCACGGCACAGGAGGAGAAGACGGTTGCCTACAAGGTGTTATAGAACTCTCGGGTATCCCCTATATAGGATCGGGAGTTCTCGGTTCTGCTTTGCAAATGGACAAAGACGTCGCCAAAACCCTTTTGCAATCTGCGGGTCTCCCGGTTGTTCCTTGGATAACTCTTAATTCCAAATCGGCTTCTCATGAACTTCCCGGCGAGCTCGAGTTCCCCTGCTTTGTAAAACCCGCGTCTCTTGGATCTTCAGTAGGCACCCACAAAGTCATTGATGAAACCGAATTAAGGAGCGCACTCGAAGACTCTTTTCGTTTTGACGAGAAAGTTCTTATAGAAACTGCGGTCGATGCTCGGGAAATAGAAGTATCCGTAATTGGGAATGAAACACCCGAAGCGTCTTTGCCTGGAGAGATAATCCCACGAGCCGATTTTTATGACTACGACTCCAAGTATCTCAACAAAGACACCGAACTCCTTGTACCGGCCCCACTAGAAATCGCCATCGTGGAACGTCTACAAGATTTAGCAAAGCAAGCCTTCCTCACTTTACAGGCTTCTGGACTCGCCAGAGTTGATTTTTTTGTTTCGAAGCATGACGACTCAGTTTGGATTAACGAACTTAATAGTCTACCCGGGTTCACAGACATCTCGATGTACCCGAAACTGTGGGAGGTGAGTGGGCTTCCATACCCCAAACTCCTCGATCGACTCGTTGCCCTTGCCTTAGAAAGGCACAACCGCCGAGCTCTCTTAATGCGTTCATATCCTCTTTGAGAGAACTAGAGCCAACGGAACGAAGGTGTAAGCATCAGAAGAACTCGAGATTGGCGAACTTCGTCACCACTGTCTTCACACCTGCTCGATCAAATCGAATTCGCAATTTTTGTTTAGGACCTGAGCCAATCGATTTCAAAATGACACCTTCCCCGAAAATAGCGTGACGTACCCTGACACCTGCAGATGCCCCAGCATCAGGTTCGAGTTGACCATATTCATAATCGAGACTTCGTTCACCACCATATGCGGCTGCAGGACCCCGAAAGGAGTCTTCTGGAGAAGGACCGTCATGTAAGTGATCCGGTACTTCTGATAAAAAGCGTGAAGGTATGGCAATCTCTCTACCTCCGAAACGCCGACGTTCTTCCGCCCAAGTTAAGGTGAGATGCTCCATTGCCCGAGTCATCCCTACGTAGCAAAGGCGACGTTCCTCCTCGATTGCTTCATGGTCTCGCGATGATGCTGCGTGAGGAAACAATCCTTCTTCCATACCAACTAGATGAACCACGGGAAACTCCAAACCCTTTGCAGAGTGAGCGCTCATGAGCGACACCCTCTCAGTAAGACCATCAACGTTGTCAAGATCAGTCACCAGTGCCACTTGATCCAAGAACAACTCCAGTACAGGTCGCTCGATTCCTTCCTCCAGATTCGTAAACTCAAAATCCCCGGCCCCAGCGACAAGTTCGCGGAGGTTTTCTATTCGCATTTCTGACTCGGGGGTATTTGCACGCTCCAGGTGTCGGATGTATCCAGTTTTGTCGAGTACAAGCCCGAGAGCCTCCTCGGGGCCAACATCATGAATGCTTTCTGACATACTCTCGAGCAACTGGAAAAAAGTTCGAACGTTCTTCCCTGTACGATTTTCCTGATCAGAATAAAGTCGTAACGCCTCCAGAAGACTAATCTCATCTCGTTGGGCGATAGCCTCGGCCCGAAGAATTGTGGTCTTTCCTATTCCGCGCGGTGGCTTATTGATAATGCGTCGAAGAGCCATCGAATCGGCCGGATTTACCAATAAACGTAGATATGCCAAAACATCTTTTACTTCAGCGCGGTCGTAAAAACGCGTCCCCCCCACCACCACGTAGGGCACGTCATATTTCAACAATTCTTCTTCGAGGGGTCTAGACTGAGCGTTGGTTCGATAGAAAATCGCGAAATCAGAAAGTACACGATCGTTCTCGCGTGACATCGAAATAATATTACCGATCACATGAGCAGCCTCATCGCGTTCGTTTTCCGCCCTATAGAAATGAATCTGTTCGCCTTGGCCACGTTCTGCCTTCATTTCTTTTTCGGGACGATCAACATTATTTGCAACCACTGCTCCCGCGCCCGAGAGAATTGCTTGGGTGGAACGATAGTTCCTATCCAGAACCACCACATTTGCATCCGCATAGTCACGTTCAAAATCGAGAATGTTCCGGATATCCGCGCCTCTCCATGCATAGACACTCTGATCGGGATCCCCAACTACGCAAAGGTTTCTGTGCTTGCTAGTTAAAGCATTTACTAATTCATACTGGACTCTATTCGTATCCTGGTATTCATCAATCAATACGTATGCCCATCGATCTTGATAATGTCCTAAAACCTCAGGATGGTTTCGGAAAAGCATCGCCGTCAACAATAAGAGATCACCGAAATCAAGCGCATTCGCATCCAAGAGCAGACGCTGGTAAGACGCGTAAACTTCGGCGCTCTGCTCTGCTTCCAGGTCCGTAGCACTCTCGGCCGCCTGGTGCGGAAGTTCTCCGGCGTTCTTCCACTGATCTATTCTCCAACGCAAACGCCTAGCGTCATGACCTTTAGGGTCTAACCCATGAAGTTTTAATGACTCCTTCAAGGTCCCCAGCGAATCAGCTTCATCGTAAATAACGAACCCGCGCGATCGGCCTAAGTGGTTAATTTCCCTTCTTAATATCCTTACGCATGTCGAGTGAAAGGTGGAAACCCACGTGCCCTTGGACTCCGGTCCAAGTAAATTAACGACCCGCTCCTGCATTTCTCTCGCTGCTTTATTTGTAAAAGTCACCGCTATAATTTGCTCTGGAGGAATACCGCAAACTCCCACCAAATAGGCAATCCGATAGGTGAGAACTCGGGTCTTTCCGCTCCCCGCGCCAGCTACGACCAGAAGGGGACCCTCCGTGGTTTTTACAGCTTTAAGTTGTTCCGGATTTAAATCTTTGAAAATTTCCGGCGTAGACACTTCGCTTCCCCACGTTGCTTCCGATGACCCCAGAATAGCGAAAGTTCCTGGCCACAGAACGGAAGGTCCTGAAAACAACAAAATCCATTACTAAATGAGAAATTGATAAGCCTGCCTAAATATATGTCTCATTCTCTCGCCCAAAGTTCTCGAGCAAAACTATTTCCCAAGGTCCCTCAACGACGCAAAAAAAACGAACCATGATAGTCTTATGCGCGCCCAAAGACCCGATCTAGTCCGCAAACGGTCGTATTCCGCAAGACCACATTCGGTTTTAATAAAATTGCTGAATTTATATTTTCTCAATTGCGCACCTAGATCTATTTGGAAACCGGAGGTTTCTACCACCCATGAGTATAATAGCCTTCTAGTACATAGGACAGACGATTGGCGTTTGATCCGGGACAACTCTGTTCTTGTAGAAAGAGAGCAACCATTGTGGAAAGAGTGTTCGATGTAATCATCGTAGGCGCGGGCCTATCGGGAGTGGGTGCCGCTAGACAAATTCGTTCAAATTGCCCCGAAATTCAGTTTTGTATCCTGGAATCCCGAAAAACAATGGGAGGCACCTGGGATCTGTTCCGATACCCAGGCATACGATCAGACAGCGATATGTATACAATGGCCTATGAATCGAAGCCTTGGAACAGGCCGAAGGCCATTGCTGACGGGGCATCTATCTTAAATTACATAAAGGAAGCTGCATTGGAGGATGCTATCGATCAAGATATCTACTTTGATCAGCGAGTAACTTCCGCAAAGTGGAGCTCGAAGAACTGCACCTGGACTCTAGGTGTGGAAAATTCGAGAAAAGAAGCTGAACAGTCCTTTTCTTGCCGTGTTTTATACATTTGTAGCGGTTACTTCAACTACGAAACCGGACATAATCCAGAGCTTCAAAATCAGTCTCAATTTTCTGGTCAGATTGTACATCCTCAATTTTGGCCTTCAGATCTGGATTATGGAGAGAAAACAGTCACGATTCTTGGAAGTGGTGCCACCGCAATAACATTGGCGCCGGCATTAGCCCAAAACGCAAAAAAAGTATTCCTGCTTCAACGCTCGCCCTCCTACATTCTCGCACTTCCTTCATTCGACCCAATAGGAAAATTCACGAACTTAATACTTCCGAAAAAATTAGCCCACTCCCTAAACCGGAAGCGATACATTTCGCTTCAAAGCTTTTTCTACAAAAGAGCGAGAAAACACCCGAATCAAACCAAACGTTTCCTTCTGAAACTGTTGAGAGCACGTCTAGATTCCGAATATGACATAGGAGAACATTTTCTCCCAAAGTATGATCCCTGGGATCAGCGACTCTGCCTAGCACCGGACGGAGATTTTTTTGACGCGATTAATTCTGGTAAGGTTGAGGTCATCACCGATGAAATTGAGACTCTCACTCCTGAGGGTATTAAACTCAAGTCCGGGCCCACGTTTGACACTGATATAATTATTACGGCTACCGGATTAAAACTTAAGCTTCTCGGCGGTATCGAATTCTACAAAGATGGAGATCTCATAGAACTCTCAGACACATTCTCGTACAAAGGTCTGATGTTTTCAAACGTACCGAACCTCTTTTCTACTATGGGTTATGTGAATGCTTCCTGGACGTTGAGATCAGAATTAGCATCTGAATTTATCTGCCGAGTTCTTAATAAAATGAAAACTTTACACGCAAACGAAGTCGTTCCGACACTAAAAGATTCGAGTCGATTGAAAGCCGAGAAATTCTTCGGTGAAAACTTCTCTCCAGGGTACATAATGAGGGATCTTAATTTATTTCCCAAGCAAGCCGATGTAGATCCTTGGAGATTTATTCAAAATTACAAAATCGACAGAAAATCGATCCGAAGAGGACCATTAGAAGACGGAGTTCTGCAATTTAAATCGACGCCACGATAGTAAGATATAAAGCGGAGAGAGTTTTAATCGAAGACACTAACGCTGCGATCGCGTCGTCAGAACAAAA
>CAYOGP010000112.1:0-6946 GCA_964403555.1 uncultured Spirochaetales bacterium
TTGTTGTAAAGGTTCCGATGACTCTGGAAGGCCTGAAAGCCATTCAAGAGTTTTCGAGCCAGGGCATTCCAACAAACTGCACACTTATTTTCAGCGCTACCCAAGCGTTGATGGCAGCTAAGGCTGGGGCAACTTATGCATCACCGTTTGTCGGGCGACTCGATGATATTTCGAATGATGGAATGGAGCTTATAGATCAAATAGTAGCGATTTATGGGAACTACGGATATCAGACCGAGGTTCTCGTAGCTAGCGTGCGTCACCCCATGCACGTCGTTCAGGCGGGCCTGATCGGCGCAGATGTGGTCACGCTGCCAGCAAAGGTATTGCAACAATTAGCGGCTCATCCCTTAACCGAGTCCGGTCTTGAGAGGTTTCTTGCAGATTGGGAAAAGGTGAAGAATAGATGAATCCAATTAACCTCAGAACCAGGAGACTCTAGAGCTGCATAAGCGGTTTATAGACCCTCGATTCGGATTTTCTCATGAAAAGGCTAAAGAGCGACTACACAATCCAGACCGTTACAAATGCGCTTCGTCTGCTGGAAGCCTTCGACGAAAATGAGGAATTGGGAGTAACTGAACTGTCTCGTCGTCTGGATCTCCACAAAAACAATGTTTTTCGACTTCTCGCAACACTGCACGAGAGAAACTATGTGGACCAGTGCGAGAACGAACAATACCGGCTTGGTTCCGGTTGCTTGGAGCTGGGCCGTTCTTTTACAAGGGGACTTAGCCTTTTGAGAGCCGCGAGACCCATACTAGAGCAACTTGTCCCGGAGGTTGGAGAGACTGTCCATATAGCGCAACTGCAAGGTTTTGAAGTTCTTCACTTGGATGCAGAAGCTGCACAAGGATTATTAGTGGCGGGATCTAGGGTGGGTCAAAAACTCCCCGCTTACTGTACAGCTCTGGGAAAAATACTTTTGGCCCGTGGTAGCGCGGAGCTAAGGCAGACTTACGATGGCGAAGTAGTTCAGGCTGGAGGCCTCGGACAACGGACCGCAGAAACAATTACGGATAGGAATAAATTTTTTGAGCACCTTCGATCGGTCGCGTTGGAAGAACTGGCTTTTGATTTTGAAGAGTGTGAGGCCGGGCTGAATTGCATTGCTGCTCCGGTATATGACGATAACGAGACGGTGGTAGCGGCGATTTCTCTATCTGGACCTTGCTTTCGTCTATCTGAAGCTGTTCTAAGGAATCGGTTGGCCCCACATCTTCGGCGATCCGCAGAAGAGCTTTCCAGCCGTCTAGGCTATCCTGGTAGTGAAGGTCACCACGTTTAATAATATCCGACTGGGTGTATTAAGCTACGAAACAGTGAAGTTTCGGCACTTTCTTGCCCATTATTCCGATTGCCCAGGCACGAGTGCTCATATAGCCTACACGGCTCAGTAGGGATTGCTCGCTAGACTCTTTGTTTTGATCGAGCAGGAACAATTACCGGCCAAAGACGTCCTACACTGTCTAAGGTTGAGATACTAGGCCCCGGAACTTAGAGGAGTCAGGGATGGACTTCCAACTCTCAGATGAACAACTTGCCTTGCGTGATACTGCTCGACGGTTTGCGGAAGAAGAAATCAAGCCTGTAGCAGCAGGGTTTGACCAATCAGGTGAGTTTCCCAGGGGTCTCATAGAGAAGGCTTGGCATTTAGGTCTCATGAACCTGCTAGTTCCGGAAGAATACGGCGGCGCAGGGCTTGGTGTTATGGATGCTTGCTTTATTTGGGAAGAGATTGCGTGGGGCTGTTGTGGTGTCGCCACTTCGACAATGGTAAATGACCTGGGTCTTCTACCCGTTCTTGTGGGTGGAAGCGAAGAGCAAAAGCAGGAGTGGCTGGGTTCTTTAACACAAGACTTTACTCTCATTTCCTTTTGCCTATCCGAGCCGGAGGCCGGCTCGGATGTAGCCGGTATGCAGCTTTCTGTAGAGAAAGACGGTGACTCCTACATTCTTAATGGAACTAAGTGCTGGATAACTAATGGTGGCGAAGCCGACTGCTACACACTTTTCGGGAGCATGGACCGAGCAAGTCGACACAAGGGGATTTGCGCCTTCGTTCTGCAATCTGATTTGCCAGGTATTACTAAAGGTAAGAAGGAAGACAAGCTCGGCCAACGGGCTAGTGATACTCGAGTCTTACATTTTGACAACGTTAGGGTTCCTGCGTCACAAAGGCTCGGGGAGGAAGGGGAAGGCTTCCGAATTGCGATGCAGACTCTTGATTTCAGTCGCCCAGGTATTGCGGCTATGGCTACGGGAATTGCTCAAAGGGCGCTCGATGAATCCACTGCTTACGCGAAAGATCGGAAGACTTTCGGGAACCCTATCGGCGATTATCAGGCGGTCCAGTTCTTACTCGCCGATATGGCAAAGGATATCGAGGCGGCTCGTTTACTGACTTTCCAGAGTGGCTGGATGATAGATCAAGGAGTGAATGCATCAAAGTATTCATCGATTGCGAAATGTTTCGCGACAGATGCGTGCATGAAGATCACTACCGATGCGGTCCAGGTTCACGGTGGCAACGGCTATACGAAAGAATATCCGGTCGAGAAGTTGATGCGGGATGCGAAACTGATGCAGATTTATGAGGGGACAAACCAGATACAGCGTGTTGTTATTGCGCGACAACTTCTGAATCAGTAGCCTGGTCCGCCTTGAAGAACCCTATTTGGTCTTGCTGTAGTGCCCAGCTCACTCTGGTCGGGCTTTGCATCTTTGCCCGGGCAGAGTAGTCCTGAGCCGACCAAGTGTCGCGGGCCTTTTAAAAAACGAAGGCTCAGGCAGAGAAAATTAGGATAGTACTGCAAGGGCAGGACGGTCACGGACAGTTTGTCAAATAATTATTACGAGCCTTAAAGCTCCGAGAGCGAAAGAGAAAAATTACATGTCTATTGAAGAGCGCGTCAAGCGCCTCGAGGAACTTTCTGCGCAGGCTGAAGCGGGAGGAGGCCCAACCAGAATCGAGCGCCAACATAAAAGCGGGCGAATGACCGCTCGAGAAAGGATCGAACTTCTTCTGGATCCTGGAACCTTTGAAGAAATAGACAAGTTTGTGGTTCACCGGTGCACAGATTTTGGAATGGAGGAGACGAAAATTCCTGGCGACGGTGTTGTTACGGGATCGGGGCGTATCGAGGGGCGTCAAGTCTTTCTGTTTGCGCAGGACTTTACCGTGTTTGGCGGGAGCCTATCGGCGACTTTTGCAGAGAAAATCACAAAGGTGATGGATCTTGCCGCAAAGGTGGGAGCTCCCTTCATAGGTTTAAACGACGGAGCAGGAGCAAGAATTCAAGAAGGCGTTGCTTCATTGGCGGGCTATGGATCAGTTTTTTATCGAAACGTAATGGCCTCGGCAGTGATTCCCCAGATTTCGGCGATTATGGGCCCATGTGCAGGTGGGGCCGTCTATTCGCCAGCCATGACTGACTTTATTGTCATGGTGAAAAATACGAGCAACATGTTCATAACGGGCCCTGAGGTGGTTAAGACGGTAACCCATGAAGAGGTATCGGCTGAAGAGCTAGGTGGTGCAGTTACTCACGCTACCAGAAGTGGTGTTTGCGCATTTGCGGCCAACAACGAACAAGAGGCGATTGCGATAATTCATGACCTTTTGTCGTTTCTTCCCGCGAACAATTTAGAGGATCCTCCTTTCGTTGAAACAGAAGACGACTCCGACAGGATGGAGGCCGCGCTCGAATCGTTAATTCCAGACAATCCGAATAAACCCTATGACATACGTGACTTGATCAAGTTAGTGGTCGACGATGGTAAATTTCTCGAAGTCCAGGAAAACTGGGCAAGGAATATGGTTATAGGTTTTGCGCGCTTTGGTGGTCATTCGGTCGGCATCGTAGCGAATCAGCCTTCGCATCTTGCGGGATGTTTGGATATTGATAGTTCACGAAAAGGTGCTCGGTTTGTTCGATTCTGTGACGCCTTTAACATTCCATTGGTTACCTTGGTAGATGTTCCAGGATTCCTACCTGGAACGGATCAAGAATACTCGGGCATAATTACCCATGGCTCGAAGCTGCTTTACGCATTCTGTGAAGCTACGGTCCCTCGAATTAGTGTTGTTACTCGAAAAGCGTATGGGGGTGCTTATGTGGTAATGAACAGCAGGGGTATTGGAGCCGATCTTTACTTTGCATATCCCACCGCAGAGTTTGCCGTCATGGGACCCGACGGGGCAGTGAACATTGTATTTCGCAAGGAGCTCGCTGATTGCGAAGACCCGGATACGCGTAGAGAGAAACTTGTAGACGAATATCGAGAGAAATTCGCCAACCCTTTCAAAGCTGCAGAGCTTGGGTTGGTGGATGAAATTATAAAACCCGAGCAAACGCGTCCCAAAATTATTCGTGCCCTAGATCTACGTAAGAATAAACGCGCTCAAAATCCACCCAAGAAACACGGCAACGTTCCGCTGTAGACGTAGCCATGTTTAAAAAGGTTTTAATCGCAAATAGGGGAGAAATTGCCGTTCGTGTCATTCGCGCTTGCCGCGAACTTGACGTGCGTACCGTAGCAGTTTACAGCGATGTTGATAGGGACTCGCTTCACGTGCGCCTCGCTGACGAGGCGTTCCACTGCGGAGCGCCACCCGCGGCAGAGTCCTACCTACAAATTGAACGGATCTTAGCTATAGCGAAGGAAGCGAAAGCAGATGCAGTTCACCCCGGCTATGGATTTTTGGCTGAGAACGGAGTATTCGCAGACCGTTGTGTTGAGGAAGGGCTTGTTTTTATAGGGCCTACTGGCGAAGTAATGAGAAAGATGGGGGACAAGGTTACTGCCCGGAAGACGATGCAGGCTGCGAGCGTTCCCATTGTTCCAGGAACTACCGAAAGGCTTACTGACGAAGAAGCAGAAAAGTGGGCAAGTAAAATTGGGCTTCCTGTGATGGTAAAGGCGAGCGCGGGTGGTGGTGGAAAAGGAATGAGGCTTGTCCGGAAGCAGGAAGAGTTGTCTCAGGCTTTGAAGCGTGCTCGAAGCGAAGCTCAAGCATCTTTCGGTGATGACTCTCTATACATTGAGAAATTTGTTGAGGAACCGAGACACGTCGAGATTCAAATTTTAGCCGACTCCTTTGGAAACGTCGTGCACCTCTTTGAACGTGAGTGCTCGATTCAACGCCGACATCAAAAGGTGATTGAGGAAGCCCCGGCAAACCGCATGACTCCAAGTCTTCGCGAACAAATGGGCCAAGCTGCAGTGTCCGCTTCAAAAGCTGTTGGATATCAGGGTGCTGGCACTTGTGAATTCTTGGTAGATGCACACGATAAATTTTATTTTCTGGAGATGAATACTCGGGTCCAGGTTGAACATGCGATAACTGAAGCTATCACTGGAGTAGACATCGTCAAAACTATGATCAGGATAGCAGCGGGCGAATCCTTGTCGTTTTCACAAAAAGACTTGGCTATTCGGGGTCATGCTTTTGAAGCTCGAATATATGCTGAGGATGCCGATAAAAATTTCATTCCCTCCCCAGGGAATGTATCTATCTATAGGCCTCCCGATGGTATCGGGGTTCGTGTGGATAGCGGCGTCTATCAGGGAGCTGAGGTCACAGTCTATTACGATCCAATGGTGGCGAAGTTAGTTGTCTGGGGAGTTGATAGGAACGAAGCCTTAAATCGACTAAAGCGAGCTCTCAAGGAGTTCGTTGTTCAGGGAATAAAGACATCAATACCTTTTCATCTGAAAGTCCTCGCTCATCCCAAGTTTATAGAAGGTCATTACGATACTGGCTTCATCGATGACCATATGGCAGGCGGCAAAGGAGCTCCAGAAGTAGACGGTAGGGAGCGCGATATAGCTGTAGCCTTTGGTGCGATAGCTGCCTACGAAAGAGAAAAGAAAATCTCCACTACTTCTAAGAATGGTGCGACGAGTGACGTCGCCAGTGTTAGTTCATGGAAAGAGTATGGAAAGCGACGACAAATGAGAGGCGGGCTTTCATGATCTATGAAGTCTCCGAGAGTACGGAATCGGTCGCCGTGGAGGTTCGAGAAGTAACAAATGGCATCTATGATGTGAGAATAGATGGCAACACGATGCGAATCGAGGCGATCAAAGATAGTGGGACAGCGTACTCCCTTATATGTGAAAATGAGCAATGGGAGGCGATCGCTGATAAAAGACGGGGCGATAAATTCGACATTACTATTGGCGGGAGGCTGTTTAGCCTCGAAGTCGTGGATCAGCGTAAGAAGTTGCTTGCTGAGGCCGGAGGCGGACTTGTTGTTTCCGGCCCTCAAACTGTTTTAGCGGAGATGCCGGGAAAGGTCGCAAAAATCGAAGTCGCTCGGGGTGATCGAGTCACTGCAGGTCAAGTAATAATGATAATTGAGGCGATGAAGATGGAGAATCCGATCGTTTCACCCATAGATGGATTAATTAAAGAACTTGAGGTTAATGAGGGTGAGGCGGTCGAAAGTAGGGGCACCTTGTTCGTAGTAGAGCCTTAGCCTTTACACCTGTAAATGCTAAAAATTTTCGCCAAGATTATTCACCGTTAGTTTTACGAGTTACCTATGTCTTTCTTTCGGGTCATGAGATGACCTGCGAGAATTCCAATTAGGTAAAGAACTGTTAGAGGAGCAGCGAGTAAAATTTGGCTGATCACGTCTGGTGGAGTTAAGACTGCACCAAGCGTAAATGCAGCTAGAACACCGTATTTCAATCCAGCCAGGAGTCCACTAGGCGTTGCAAGTCCACCAACGATAGATAAAAAGACGAAGACGGGTAATTCGAAACCAACTCCAAAGGCTACAAATAACCTAGTGGTCAAAGCAAAAACTTCACGCATAGTCCAAGCGGGACTTACAAGGTCCGAACTAAAATCTGCAAAAAATCCGTAGACAAGAGGGAAGACTAACTGATGGCCAAACGTTGATCCTGCTGCAAAGAGAAGGGTAGCAATCAACAC
>CAYOGP010000113.1:0-6805 GCA_964403555.1 uncultured Spirochaetales bacterium
GCAATGAGCCTTACGAACCTTTGAGAGAGGATTGGTCGGGAGTAGAAGGGCAGTTACCAAAGCCGAGTGAGCCTGAACAGCAATTGACCGTGGTTGCCTACGATTTCGGCATCAAGCGAAGCATTATAGATTTACTCTCTAAAAATGGCTTTAAGGTTATTGTGGTGCCTGCGCAAACTTCGGCATCCTATGTTGATGACTTAAATCCAGACGCTGTCTTTTTCTCGAATGGTCCGGGAGACCCGGCAGCGGTAAGGGGCGTTCGTGATCCGATTAAGGAGCTTATCAAAAGGTATCCTGCTTTTGGGATATGTCTTGGCCATCAAATGATAGGTTTGGCTCTTGGTGGAAGTACTCGGAAATTAAAATTTGGCCACCATGGTGGCAATCAACCTGGTCAGGATCTTGGTACCGGTAGCGTTTTGATCTGTGCCGAAAATCATGGATATGCTGTTGAACTAGATTCCCTCGAGAGAGCCGGAGAGCCAGTGGTTGTGACTCACGTCAATCTTAACGACCGCACGGTCGAGGGTTTGGCCCATCGAGAATTGCCACTGTTTAGTGTTCAGTACCACCCTGAAGCTTCGCCAGGGCCTCACGACGCATCTTTCTTTTTTTCGCGCTTTTACAAAATGGCCCTATCTCATTCAAATGGCACGACACTGTCAGGTGCCGAAGTAGCGGGGAGGGAAGATGCCTCGTCGTAGCGACATTCATACTATCCTTGTAATTGGTTCTGGTCCGATTGTTATAGGGCAAGCTTGTGAATTTGATTATTCAGGTACACAGGCTTGTCGAGCTCTGCGAGAAGAGGGTTATCGCGTTGTTCTCTTGAATTCTAATCCGGCTACGATAATGACGGATCCCGAAACGGCTGACCGAACGTATGTAGAACCTATGACGACCGATTCGATAGAACGAATAATCACAATAGAAAAACCTGATGCTCTCCTTCCTACTATTGGTGGTCAGACTGCATTAAATATTGCGGTTGCCCTTGCCGAGGCTGGTATTCTGGATCGTTACGGGATTGAATTGATTGGTGCCAATCTGGATGCCATCTTGAAAGCGGAAGATAGACAAAAATTTGCTGCATCCATGAGAAAGATAGGGCTTTCAGTTCCACAATCGGGCTTTGCTCGATCTCTTGATGATGCACGTGAGGTTCTCAAAGAGACAGGACTTCCTGCAATTATACGGCCAAGCTTCACCCTGGGAGGGACAGGTGGAAGTATTGCGTATTCCAGAGAAGAGTTTGAAGATTTGGTTCCATGGGCTCTAGAACAGTCACCACGTACCGAATGTTTAATCGAACAGAGCGTACTCGGATGGAAAGAGTTTGAATTAGAGGTCATGCGCGATAGTAAGGATAATGTCGTTATCGTGTGTTCGATCGAGAATTTTGATGCGATGGGTGTTCATACCGGAGATTCGATTACCGTTGCGCCCGCGCAAACGCTAACAGACAAGGAATACCAGGTAATGCGTGACGCCGCTCTTCGTATCATTCGCGAGATTGGCGTGGACACTGGGGGGTCTAATGTCCAGTTTGCAGTCAACCCGAGAGACGGCGCATTGATCGTAGTAGAGATGAATCCTCGTGTGTCCAGGTCATCGGCGCTTGCATCTAAGGCTACTGGTTTTCCGATTGCACGTATTGCCGCTAAGCTTGCGATAGGATACAGCCTTGACGAGATACAAAACGACATAACAAGAGAGACGCCCGCTTGCTTTGAGCCGAGCATAGATTATGTAGTTACTAAAATTCCTCGATTTACTTTTGAAAAATTTCCAAATGCCGATGACGTGCTGACTACTCAGATGAAGTCTGTAGGGGAGGCCATGGCTATTGGCAGAACCTTTAAAGAAAGCTTCCATAAGGCCATAAGGTCACTTGAAGTGGGTTATGCGGGCTTAGACGATTTTGAATTGTCCGAAGATAGGGAATGTTTAGAGAACCTATGGAACAAGATAGAGAAACCGCGACCCTCGCGTCCTTGGGCTATTGCTGAAGTACTGAGGCAGGGCGTGTCAGTTCAAGAGATTTCGGATCGTTCAGGCATAGATCCTTGGTTTGTAAGGCAAATTGAGGAACTGGTACTTGTGGAGAAAGAACTCTCAAACATAAACCTTGGGGATCTCTCCTCAATTCTTAGGAAAGTCAAAGCATTGGGTTTCTCTGATGCAAGACTCGCGAAATTGTTTTCTTGTGACGAGAGGGAAATTCGGGAACTTCGTGTCAAGTCCGACATCCACCCAGTCTACAAACGGGTTGATACCTGCGGTGCCGAATTTGAAGCTCGAACCCCCTATCTATATTCCACTTATGAAGATGAGTGCGAGGCGGCTCCAACATCGCGTCGAAAGATTTTGATCCTTGGTGGAGGTCCAAATCGGATTGGTCAGGGAATCGAATTTGATTATTGTTGTGTGCATGCCGCGATGGCTCTTTCTGAACAAGGGTGGGAAACGATCATGGTTAATTGTAATCCTGAAACCGTTTCCACCGATTATGACACTAGTGACAGGCTCTACTTTGAGCCCCTCACCCTAGAGGATGTTCTGGAGGTTATTAACGTCGAAAAACCGTTCGGAGTGATAGTTCAGTACGGTGGACAGACTCCATTAAGCCTCGCCGTGGACCTTGAAAGATCAGGGGTGCCTATTTTAGGAACGACTCCTGATGCAATCGATCGTGCGGAAGACAGGGAACGTTTTGACAACATGCTGGAGCTTTTGGCTCTCCGTCGACCACCTGGAGGGACGGCTCGAAGCTCGACTGAAGCCGCGAAGATCGCTTCGACACTCGGTTTTCCTGTTTTAGTCAGACCGTCTTATGTTTTAGGTGGGAGAGCCATGGAGATAGTGCATAACCAAAAGTCTCTTGAGCAGTATATGCAGACGGCAGTAACCGTTTCACCGGAACATCCTGTGTTAGTTGACCGTTTTCTAAATGACGCAATCGAAGTGGACGTAGACGCCGTAAGTGATGGAGAGATTGTAGTAATAGCTGGAGTTTTGGAACATATTGAAGAGGCGGGGGTCCATTCAGGCGACAGTGCGTGTTCTCTTCCGCCCTACTCTCTCTCCGAATCTATCGTGGCTGAAATAATCGATTCGACCAAAAAGCTTGCATTAGAGCTTGGCGTTAAGGGTTTAATGAATGTCCAGTATGCAGTAAAAGGATCCGACGTTTATGTAATTGAAGTCAATCCCAGGGCATCGAGAACTGTGCCTTTCGTCTCTAAGGCAATTGGTATTCCCGTTGCAAAGTTAGCAGCTCGTGTGATGTCGGGTGAAACCCTCGAGTCGATTGGTTGGACTTCGGAGGTATGGCCAAGTCATTACTCGGTTAAGGAGGCTGTGTTCCCATTTGTTAAGTTTCCTGGGGTAGATACTCTCTTAGGTCCAGAAATGAAAAGTACGGGAGAGGTGATGGGGATTGATTCTGATTTTGGAAGAGCATATGCGAAAGCGCAGATTCAGGCTGGCAATAGCCTTCCATTGCAAGGAATCTTGTTGGTTTCTGTTAAAAAAGAAGACCACCATCGGGTAGTCGAATCTATTCACAGTTTGGCTAAACTAGGGTTTCAAATTGTTGCAACTAGCGGCACGGCAAAAATTCTAAAAGAGTCAGGGTTGGTCGTTAATTTTACAAATAAAGTTGGAGAGGGAGCGCCTGACACTGTCGATAGAATCAATTCTGGTGAAATCGACCTGGTCTTCAACACGGTGTCTACGAACGTTCAGGCTATCAAAGATTCCTTCACCATAAGGAGGGCTGCACTGAATCGGGGAGTTCCATATTTCACGACTTTGGCGGCAATAGAGGCAGCTGCAGGAGCTATCGTTGCTGTGAAAGAAGAAAAAGTAGGAGTTCGATCGCTTCAAGAAATTCATATAGGAAATTAAGTTTGTAGTCATTAGTTTAGGATCGTTTCGTGGTAACCGAAAGTTATGGTTAAGAGTCCTTTTGTAGAAACAATCGAGAAAATTTTAGCCCCTCTTCGCTTCGCTGTGTCTGGAGGGAAAAACCTCACTTTGGAAAGAGCTCGGCTCGTCAAGAATTTTGAATCCCATGTAAGGGAAGGTTTTAAAGAAGCCGACGCTCTTAGAATCCCGCTCCGTACGAAAAAAGACCTAAGAAGTATAGAAAGGAAGTTTTTTGACCGAGAGAGGTGCGACGATGTCGTAGGTACTAAGATGGCTCTCGAAAAGTTAGTTGATAACGATCATTTGGAAATGCGGCTTGGTGAGAATCTTTCTTTCTTGCCAGGAATAGGAGAAAAAAGGTCAAGAGTTCTTTCTAAGCGCGGATTGGAAAATTTGACTCAACTCCTGTTTTTTTTCCCCCTCCGGTACGATGATCGAAGTGAACTCAGAAAGGTAGGCGATCTTAAGGTGGGGGAGAGAATAACCTTCGATGCGAAGGTTATTCTCTCGGGTTCTTCAACTCGCAAAGGAAGGCTAGGACATCAAATTGTAGAGGCTGTAGTGGGTGATGAAACAGGGACTATTCAGCTTAAATGGTTTAGAAGTTTTGACTCATTACTTAAAAAGTTAGAAAAAGGAAACGAACTTCGTGTTACGGGTGATGTTAAGCGATTCAAATTTAATAAAGAAATAATTCATCCAGAGATAGAAGTCCATCCTTTAAAAAACTCAGCGAGAAATTCGGGTATTGTTGCAGAATATTCTCAAGTGGAGGGCCTTCCTCAGCGAACATTAAGAGGGGCGATTGACTCGGCGCTGGAAACCCGGCTTGATTTTCTTTTTACTTATGCACCTCAACCACGCGGATGGCCTCGATTACCGACCGTACCTGAAGCGCTAAAAACAATTCACTCTCCCGGTACAGATGAAGATTTAGAGGCTTTGTGCGATCGGAGTCACCTGGCATATCAGAGGCTTGTGTTGGAGGAGCTTTATTTACTCGAAGTGGGTTTGGCCCTACGTAAGGTCAGGCGTGCTTCCGTTCGTGGTCATGTAATCGAGAAAGGTTCTACTCGGGTCGAAAGATCAATCGTCACATTACCTTTTAAATTAACGCGTTCCCAAACGAGTGTGTGGAAGGAAATTGAAGAGGACCTGTCTTCCGGTAGCCCTATGAATCGTCTTTTGCAGGGTGACGTTGGTAGCGGGAAGACAGCGGTTGCGTATTTGGCCGCACTCGCGGCTTCCTCTAGTGGATTTCAGACAGCTTTTATGACCCCGACAGAACTTCTTTCTGAACAACATGCTCGCACACTTGTTGAGTTAGGTTCAGGGGATCCAGAGCCGCTCAAAATAGGTTTGTTGACCGCCTCGATGGCTAGGAGGGATTTGGGTGTCGTAAAAGATAAGCTGAGGGAAGGGAAGATAGAATGCGTTGTAGGAACGCAAGCTTTGATCCAATCCGATGTTGGGTTTAAAAACCTAGGCCTTGCGATTATTGATGAGCAACATAGGTTTGGAGTACGCCAACGGTCTGCTTTGCAGGAAAAGACAATCAAGGCTCGAACGCCACACACACTGGTGATGACTGCTACCCCCATACCACGGACGCTCGCGCATACAATGTATGGGGATTTGGATTTATCTGTTATTGATGAGTTGCCGCCTGGTCGACAAAAAGTCAATACCATGCTTCTACGTAAAGGTGAAGGAGGGCAGGTGATGCGGTTCCTTCGCGAGACACTTGGACGTGGTGAGCAAGCTTATGTCGTTTATCCGATGATTCAGGAATCCGAGGCGGTTTCGTTGAGGGCAGCCAAGGAACAAGCAGAGGTGATAAAGAGGGCGCTAAAACGTCATAAAGTTTCTCTATTGCACGGCCAACAAGATTCAGCGGAGCGCATTGAGACGATGAAATCGTTTACTTCTGGAGAAACCTCAGTACTGGTTACCACGACGGTAATCGAAGTTGGGGTGGATATCCCGAATGCATCGCTGATTATTATTGAACACGCTGAGCGTTTTGGTCTCGCACAATTGCATCAATTACGTGGGCGCGTGGGAAGGGGAAGCGTGCAAGGCAGTTGTATTCTCATTGCAAGAGGTTCAAGCGATGAAAGCGAGGCACGACTAAGAGCTATGCTCGAGACCACCAATGGATTCAGAATAGCTGACGCTGACTTGGCAATTCGAGGACCGGGCGAGCTCTTGGGAACTCACCAGCATGGGCATTTGCCTGACTTTCAGATAGCAGACCTTTTGAGGGATGCTCGTCTTCTCGAGCAGGCGCGAGAACTCGCGTTAGCTACGGTCGATACCGATTCTAGGCTGCAAGGCTCACCTGAGTTGGCTTTAGCGGTAGGCCGTCGTTGGGGCGGGCGTCTTAGGCTTGCTGATGTGGGTTGAGCTACAACACTGCCTCGATAAGATTTGGCCCAGGGTTCTTTACGGAAACTTCGATTTCTTTAGCCAAATCTTCAGATCTCTCTATCCTCGTCGCAGGTACTCCAAAGCCTTTCGCTATTGAGCCCCAATCGATAGATGGATTTCCGAGATCGGTAAGCGAATGCGCCTTTTCGCGAGGGTTATTCTCGCCGGTGCGAGCAAGTTCTATCCTCAATATCCGATAGCTACGGTTTGAACATATTATCGTCGTTACGTTTAGACTTTCCCGGGCTTGTGTCCAAAGGGCTTGGATTGTATAGAGCGCGCTTCCGTCCGCTTGAAGGGCTATTACTGCACGGTCCGGGCAAGCGATAGCCGCACCCGTTGCGCAGGGAAGTCCTTGACCGATTGCACCTCCTGTCAATTGGAGGACCGTATGAGGGGCTGCCAAGTGTGAAATCGATGCATACGGTCCACCCGAAGTCGC
>CAYOGP010000114.1:0-6745 GCA_964403555.1 uncultured Spirochaetales bacterium
AGAGATAAGCTAGTAGTCTAAACTACAGAAAACGAGGAAGAGTTACGATGAACCCAGTTTGTTTAGTCATAGGTGCGGGAGCCGGAATCGGTGGAACGGTCGCGAGTAGGTTTGCCGCGGAAGGATATCATGCGTGTCTCAGCCGAAGAAGCAATGAAGAAGGCCTGAAAAGGCTTGTGCAAGGAATTCAAGAAGAAGGTGGTAAAGCGACGGGCTTTATTCTCAACGCGATAGAAGAAAATGCAATTGAAAATCAAATCGAACATATTGAGTCCGAGATAGGCGCAATTGAAGTCGTTGTTTACAACCTGGGTGCTCAGATTGGCAATGTACCACTTGGAGAAACTAGTTACAAAGCCTTCGAGATAGGTTGGCGCCTTGGCACGCTTGGTTTGTTCCGGCTCGCTTCAACTGTCTGTCCATTGATGGAAAAAAGAGGGAAAGGCACGATCCTTGTTACATCTGCGACAGCGGCCGTTCGAGGAAATGCTGGACAGCATTCGCATGCGGCTGCAATGGGTGGGCGAAGGCTGCTGTGTCAGGCTCTAAATGCTGAACTCTCATCCAAAGGTATTCACATCGCTCATATTCTTGTGGATGGTGCAGTCGATGCGCCCGATACCCTTGGACGGATGCTGGGCCCTGAAAAGTTTCAAAAATTAAGGGAAGAACAGGGAATGTCACATGACGGTTTGATTCTTCCCTCAAAGTTGGCCGAGACGTATCTTCACCTTGCTCAGCAACACCGTTCAACGTGGACTCATGAGCTTGATTTGAGAGCGTATTCGGATACTCCTTGGTGGAATAGTCGGACCTTCCTGGATAGTGACTATTAAGGTTTCTAAAGGAGTTACTTGAAATTAGGTGGACTTTCATATGGGATCGGCATTGCGATTCTTTTCCTCGATCAAAGTCAGTTCCATCTCTAATTTTTCCCAAACTTTCATCTCCTCCTTGATATGTTTCTCTAAAGAGCTGTGCTCTTTAGCCAACTCTTTTTGATCTTTTTGGGAGGTTTTCTCGTAGAAAGAAGGGTCACTAAAAGTAGAAGAAAGTTCTTCAAGGCGTTTCTCAGTGTTTTCCACAGCTTCTGTGATTTTAGCAATTTGGAGCTTGAGGGCTTTAGATGACTGAGGGGCTGGAGTGTTTCGAAAAGCTGGGCTCGATGGTCCATTCTCGATTAGCGTCTCTTTCTTTTTTCGTGAAAATCTCCGAGGTGTCTGTCGGTCAAGGTGATCGTCATTATTACTGGCAATGTATTCCTCGTAGTTTCCATTAAAATCTCTCATACCTTCAGGGGTGAGCTCGATAATCCGATCGGCCAATTGTGAGACAAACCATCTGTCATGCGATACGAAGAGAAGAGTGCCTTCGAATAGGCGAAGTGCTTCGACCAAGGCAGCGATTGACTCAAGGTCCAAATGATTGGTTGGTTCGTCTAGTAGCAGCACGTTTGGTTTTTGAGCCATATGTTGAGCAAGAATAAGGCGAGCTGCTTCGCCCCCAGAAAGTGCAGTAATCTTCTTATCAGCATCGTCTCCTGTGAAAAGGACTGAAGCTAGGCGCTTTCGTATGCTTCCAACTGTTTCTTGAGGGCAAAGGTTCGTTAACCAAGATTCGACAGTCTGATTATGGCTGCCAATTTGAGCTTTGTGGTCTTGCGCTATATAGCCCTTGTGAGTTTCGTAGCCCCAGTTGATATCTCCTGTATCGGTAGTCAATTCCTGGACTAAAATTTTCAAAAGAGTGGATTTGCCGATTCCGTTAGGTCCGATTACAGCAACACTTTCCCCACGAAAAAGAGTCATTGAGATGTCATTTAGAACGGTAATGTCGTCAAAAGATTTGCTCAAACGTTTTATAGAAAGAACTTCTCGGCCACTTGGTCGGATTTGATTAAAAGAGAAACGAGGATATTGTCGAGTGCTTTTCGGCAGTTCATCGACCGTTATTCGTTCAATAGTCTTCAACTTGCTTTGAGCTTGTCGAGCTTTACTGGCTTTAGCCCGAAAGCGCTCAACAAAAGCTTTTTGTTCAGCAATTTTTGCCAGGTTTTTTTCTATTTCTTTTTCTCTGCGAGTACGATCTTTCGATTTAGCTATGGTGAAATTTTCATAATTTCCCGGATAGATTTTGATTGTCTGATAGTCAACATCCACAATAGCGGAGGCGACGTTATCAAGGAATCGATGGTCATGGGAGACGATCAGACTTGTTCCTTCAAACGAGATTAGGAACTTCTCTAGCCATCGGATTGATAAGATATCTAAATGGTTTGTCGGTTCATCAAGGAGCAGAATGTCTGGAGTCGAAGCTAAGACTTGAGCGAGTAGAACTCTAAGTTTGAAGCCGCCGGAGAGGGTAGACAATTTGTTCTGGTGCGTAACCGAGGGGATACCCAGCCCTTCGAGTATTTCACTCGCTTTAGCTTCTAAAGCGTACCCGTTGTTCTGATTAATGTAGTCTTCGAGCTCGGCGTACCGATCGCCATCGAAATGTTGTTGCGAGCGATCGAAAATTTCATTTCTTTCTCGGAAAGCCGCCCACATTTCTTGGTGCCCCATCATTACAACATTTTGTATGGGGTGGTTATCGTAATCGAATTGGTCTTGACGGAGTACTCCGAGACGTGCCTTTCGGGGAATTTTTACGTCACCTTGAGAAGGTTCATCTTCGCGACCGAGTAACTTGAGCAGAGTGGATTTTCCGGAGCCGTTTGCACCGACTACGCCATAAATCTCACGTGGGTTGAATCGCAGGTTTACGTTCTCAAAAAGGACCTGTCCGCCAAAGGCCTTAGATAGATTTGTTACAGAGATCATCGTTAGCCAAGCATAACGAGTAGAAATAATTTATGCTTTCGACATGGAGGTATGACATGCCATTAAGATTTGAAATTGGAAATAAGTTTCCATCTTTCTCTTTGCAGGGAGAGGATGAACGAGTGATGTCGTTCGAAGAAGTGTCTAATGGAATGCCCCTACTGCTTGTATTTTTTAGGGGCCCTTGGTGACCCAAATGACAGGTTCAACTGTCGGAACTGGTCGAGTTCCATCGGACTACTAATGTTGCATACTGTCGCGTCGCGGCAATATCTGTTGACCCTCCTAGAGTCCAGCAGGCGTTCAGGGCTGGATTGGGTGCAAAGTTCCCCTTTTTGAGTGATCAGGATCTCGAACTAACGGACGCTTTGGGAATTAAAGAAACTACGGATCAAATTCACGGACCTTTGCCCGTTCCGTTTACATTCGCGCTACTTCCGGATCAAACAATTTTCCGCATATTTAATGGTTGGTATTTCGTTGGAAGACCAACCCCTGAAGAATTAAGGCAAACGATTCGAGATTTGATGGGTCGTACGGTTAAGGACTTGGATTTTCAGGGCGATTAGATAAGGATTTAGGATCTCCTGTAGGAAGCGGCTGGGTGTCGCTCACTCAGTCGTGGTTGTCCGAAGAGCTTTTCTCTTAAAGTACCAGGGGCATAGGCTCTCTGAACCCTGCCTCGTTTCTGAAGTTCTGGTACCACTCCTTCTACAAAGTCAACAAAGCTCCCAGGGGTCGTTGAATAAACTAAGTTGAACCCATCGACTCCTGCATCGCTCCAAGTCTCCAAGTTATCAGCTATTTGCTCCGGTGTTCCCGTCAAGAATTGTCCAGCCATTTGAGCTCGAATTAGGTCTCTGAACGTACGCGTTCCGGGAGGCCGTGATTCGATCATGCTCTTTACAACTCCTTGCATGGCCTGGCTATCGAAAGACTCAAGTGGCTTATCGGGGTTGATATTTCCGAGATCGACACCGAGAGAACCACTCAAGTGTGCCAAGGAAGCATCCGTACTTACCTGCTGCAGATATTCTTCTTCCTTTGCGAGGGCCTCTTTCTCGGTACCTCCAACGACAGGTGAGAGACCTTGAAAAAAGAGTAGATCGCCGGGATTTCGGCCACTCTTTTTTGCTTGAGTTCGAATGTCGCTTACGATGTTTTGAACACCTGAAAGGTTTCGTCGTGAGGTCACGATGAACACACATTCAGCGTGCTTTGCTGCGAAGGCTCTGCCATCTGTAGAAGATCCTGCCTGGAACAGTAGGGGAGTTCGTTGGAGTGAAGGTTCTGAGAGATGAGGGCCTTCGCACTGGTAATATGTCCCGTGATGGTGAATTGGATGTACTTTTCTTGGGTCAGCGTAAATCCCCTTCTCTTTGTTCTTTAGAACGGCGGTCTCTTCCCAGCTGCCCTCCCACAGTTTGTAGGTAACCTCGAGATATTCATTGGCTCGCTCATATCGTTCCTTATGGCTAGGAAGCCCTCCATAGCCGAGGCTTGCCCCAGCATTAGGTAGGTAAGAAGTAACGATATTCCATGCAATTCGGCCTTTAGTTAGATGGTCGAGCGTGGATATTTGGCGCGCGAAAGTAAAAGGCGGTGTTTGGAGGACGGAACTGGTGAATGCGAAGCCAAGGTGTTCCGTTACGGTAGCCATCGCGGGTATCAAGAGCGCCGGATCATTTACCCGAACTTGCATCCCTTCTCGGATTGAAGTTTCTGGCCCGCCGAGGTAGGCGTCGTATAAGCCCACTACATCGGCGAGAAAAAGGGCATCGAAACAACCTTTTTCTAAAATTTGAGCTAGCTCTAACCAAGGGTCCAAAGTGCAATATTCGATTTGCCGCGTATCATCCCGTACCCAAAGCCCTTGTTGGATGTGTGATACACAGTTCATGGAGAAACCATTAAGGAGGATACGCTTGCTACTCATGTGTCTCCTTTCCTCCGTTCGAGCGCCTTCTCCCGCAGGATAGTATCAAGAACTTCTTCAAATGTAGCTAAGCTAACTCTTTAGGTTTTGTCTATTCTAGAGGTATGGATCGAATAAAGTTTTTAGACCAGCGTTCTGTGAAATCTCTGGAAATGCGAGAGTTTGATGTGACGCACTCAGAACGCAAGGTGCCTGGTGTTTTATGGCTGTCTGATAAAGTGACTCCAGGTGCACCCATGGTTTGCTTAGGACATGGAGCATCTGGAGATCGCTATCAACATCCCATTCCAGTTTTGGCCCGACGATTTGTTGAGGAGAGCGGCTTCTTTTGCGTTTCAATTGATGGTCCGGTTCACGGACGAAGGCAGAAAGGCAAGGGTGGAAGAGAAGCTTTTTGGCCTGAGTGGAAAAGGTCCGGTAGTGGGGAGGAGATGGTTGAGGATTGGCGCGCGGTATTGTCCACCTTAAGCGAGGAGAAAAGGATTGGCTCGGGGGCATTGGGCTACTGGGGTCTCTCGATGGGAACGATTTATGGTGCTCCTCTAGTTGCTGCCGAGAAACGAATAAAAGTCGCAGTGCTGGGTCTGATGGGCCTTTGTGGGCCGGATTCGTACCTTAAATTGCTGAGTAAGGCGGTCGGTAAGATCGAATGTCCGATTCTTTTTCTTCAGCAGCTCGAAGACGAGTTGTTTGAGCGGGAGGCGTACGCTGACTTGTTCGATAGTTTAGGCAGCAAGGACAAAAGGCTTCATGCCAATCCCGGCTTGCATCCTCAGGTTCCATTGGAAGAGCTCGACAACAGTGTGCTGTTTTTAACGAATTACCTTAACGGTAAGACACTGCCCAGAGGAGCTTCATTTTCGCTTTCGGAGTAGTTTTTGTTCGAAGCTAAAGGCCAAAAATGCGACAGAGTTTAAAGGATTCAACGAATTCTAAATCTGCAACTAAGGGAGAAAGAGTTTTCTACTTAGTTTTTTTCGGTCTTTTGGTTGTTGCGTTTTGGATCCATCGGAGCTCTTTTGTTTCCTTGTTTGAACGAATCATATCAAATAGCCATTAAGTAATGGTGGAACAGTAGGCTGAGCTAGAATTGTAGAATGAGCCCCCCTGAGAAGCCGAAACTTAAGCGCGTTCTTAATCGTAAAGATCTCTTGGCTCTAGCGTGGGGGTGCATGGTTGGTTGGGGCTGGGTTGTTCTTTCCGGTGATATGGCAATAAGTGCGGGTACATTAGGCTCGGCTCTCGCGTTTTTATTTGCCGGTGTGATTATTTCTTTGGTTGGCTTGGTCTACGGAGACCTCACCTCAAGGATTCCGAGAGCGGGGGGTGAACTGGCCTTTTGCTTTGTTGGTCTGGGCCCTAAGCGTTCGGCCGCGTGCGGTTGGGTACTTTGCTTAGCATACGTGGCTGTATGTTCCTTTGAGGCAGTGGCGCTCCCGCGGGTCCTTTATCAAATTTTTCCAGGTTTAGAAACAACGCCACTTTATTATGTGGCCGGTGAGTCGGTATCTTTTTCAAGTATTGCTATAGGTTCGCTTGGAGTCTTAGCTGTTTCATTTGTTAACGTTGTTGGTATTCGTCCAGCCTCATTGTTACAAATCCTCGGGGGTGGCATTCTTTCTCTTGCAGGTATTTCCCTTTTTGTGGGAGCAGGAGTAGGTGGCTCGTCGGAAAACCTTGCACCCTTGTTCGTGAGCGCGTCAGGTTTCTTTGGAGTGGTGATGATGACACCTTTTTTCTATCTCGGTTTCGATGTGATTCCACAAGTGGCGGAAGAAAGTAATTTGTCTCCAGCTCGTATGGGTAGGATAATACTTCTGGCCATTGGTCTGGCTACCGCCTGGTATGCCTGTGTCCAACTTTCCATCGGAAGCTTGCTTTCTCCTAAAGATATGGCTTCCACTGAGCTTGCTCCAGTTGAAGCCATGAGAATGCTTGGGGGAGATTGGGCAGCAAGGCTAATTCTTCTCGGTGGCTTGTTTGGGAT
>CAYOGP010000115.1:0-6705 GCA_964403555.1 uncultured Spirochaetales bacterium
AGCAGCACCGGAGGCAGCAGCACCGGAGGCAGCAGCACCGGAGGCAGCAGCACCGTCAGACGATAACGAGAAGCCAGTAGATTAAGGCGTGACCAAGGTGTGAGCATTTGAGTTTCTTGTTTTGGGTCCGTTTATTACCGGAACGAATAGGAATTAGGGGTGTTTGCTCATAGAGGAATGTCGATATTAAGGAGTAGGGAATGGCAATAACAGCTCAAGCTGTGAAGGAGCTTAGGGATAAGACCGGTGCAGGAATGATGGACTGCAAAAAGGCTTTGGCAGAGTCTGGTGGAGCTGTCGAAGAAGCAATCGAGAAGCTTAGAGAAAGAGGCTTGGCTAAAGCAGTGAAGCGAGCAGGGCGGGAAACCGCCGAGGGAACTATTGCGATTGCCCTTACCGGAAACATCGGAGCGATGGTTGAGTTGGCGTGTGAAACTGATTTCGTAGCTAAGACACCAGAGTATTTAGCACTCGCTCAAAGTCTCGCACAGGTGCTCACGGCGAATCCAACGGTTACGAGTCCAGAAAATTTTATCGAAATTGAAGACTCAGGTTTTAAAGTGAACGAAGCAATTTCATCTGCTGCAGGTAAGATGGGCGAAAATATTGTTGTGAAGCGTTTAGCACGTATCGATGTTGCCGGCGGAGGGCTTTGTGGGGGCTATGTTCACGCGGGTGGAAAACTCGGAGTAATCGTAGGAATGTCAACAACCGAAATAAAGACTGACATTTCGGGGTTAGCCAAGGATTTAGCGATGCATGTGGCTGCGCACGATCCGAGCCCCGTCGCTATTGAAAAGGAAGGCGTTCCTGGACAGGTGATTGAAAGGGAGCGAGAGCTCTTCAGGCGACAAGCACTGGAGGAAGGTAAGCCGGAAAAGGTAGTTGAGAGAATTGTAGACGGAAGGATAAATAAATACTTCACAGAAGTTTGTCTTATGGAGCAGGCGTTTGTAAAAGATCCTGATAGAAAAGTCCGAGATCTTTTAAACGAGGAGGCAGTCCAAAATGAGGGAGGCGTGGTGAAAGTTACTGAGTTTGTTCGGTTTAAACTAGGTGAGAGTAGTTCTCAGTGAGTGGGTACACGCGTGTTCTATTGAAACTGTCAGGTGAGGGACTGGCTGGTGAGTCCGGCTTTGGCATTGATCCTGCCGTAATAAGTTCTGTGGCGAAAGAAATCCGCGATGTACACGAGCAGGGAGTCCAGCTCGGAATCGTTATTGGAGGTGGCAATGTAATCCGTGGTGTTGCCGCCTCTGCGGCCGGCATGGAAAGATCTAACGCTGACTATATGGGCATGCTGGCTAGTGTGATTAACGGAATGGCACTCCAGGATGCACTGGAGAAAGAGGGTATCCAAACTAGAGTACAGACGGCCTTGGAATTTAAAGCAGTAGCGGAGCCTTACATTAGGCGGAGAGCTATCCGTCACCTGGAAAAAGGTCGGATCGTGATATTTGCGGCGGGTACGGGGAATCCATTTTTTACGACAGACACGGCTGCCGCCTTGCGCGCAGCAGAGTTGCAGGCCGATATCGTTTTAAAGGCAACCAAAGTAGATGGAGTGTATACGGCAGATCCCACGAAGGATCCTGGAGCAAGTCGTTACGATCGACTTACTTTTAAAGAAGTTCTTGCGCAAGAACTCGAGTTTATGGATCAGGCGGCGATTGCACTTTGCAGGGAAAATAAACTTCCGATTGTCGTGTTTGATATGAAGGTACCTGGGAATATACGTCGAGTGATCGAAGGCGAATCCATCGGTACAAAGGTGCAAGATTAACTAGGAGTGAAGTATGGAAGAAGAGGTTGAACTAGCCCTGGATGAGGCCAAAGACGCAATGGTCAAATCAATTCGCAGTTTGATAGCCGATTTGCAAAAAATACGAACGGGTAGAGCGAATCCAGCAATCCTTGATTCGGTGCAGGTTGATTATTTCGGCACTCCTACTTCTTTAAATCAGTTGGCTAATCTCAGTGCACCAGAGCCAAGTCTGATCATAATTTCACCCTATGATAAAGGGGCTCTCTCGGAGATAGAGAGAGCTATTCAAACATCTGATTTGGGGCTTTCTCCTAATAACGATGGGAAATTAATTAGGATTCCAATTCCTCCTTTAACTGAAGAAAGAAGAAAAATTTTAGTTAAACAAGTTAAAAAACTAGCCGAGGATCATAAGATTGGAATCAGAGAGGCGCGTCGGACGGCATTGGGAACTTTGAAGGAGTTCGAATCTGAGGGAAGCCTTCCTGAGGATGCACGCCGTCGCGGTGAGAAATTGGCACAGGAGATCACGGATAAGTATACGAATCAAGTTGATGAGGTGACGTTAAAAAAAGAAGAAGAGATATTGAAGGTTTAGGTATGAGCGAGATTTTTTTCCCTCAGGACGAAAGTCCCCGCCATTTAGCGATCATTATGGATGGGAATGGACGGTGGGCCGAGCGACGTGGACTAACGCGGTCTGACGGTCACAAGGCGGGAGTCGAAAGCATAAGGCAAATTGTCCGCGCGGCTTGCGAATGGAGAATTCCATGGCTGACGCTGTATGCGTTCTCTTCCGAGAATTGGAATCGTCCGCGTAAAGAGATAGATCTTTTAATGGCCTTGCCGGAAGCTTACTTCAAAGAAGAGCTCGACTATTGCATAAAAAGTCACGTTAGAATTCGCGTTGTTGGGCGCCAGGACAGACTTCCGTATCACGTTAGGAAAATTCTGGAGAACGTCGTTCGCCGGACTCGGCATAATGAAGGATTGCAGTTAGTTTTTGCATTGTCCTATGGAGGCCGAGGAGAAATTGTTGATGCCGCTAAGCGACTCATGCTCGATGCAGAGACCGGGGTGATCGAGCGAGAGGCATTGGATGAGAAAACGTTTACGTCCTACTTGGATGATCCTGAGATGCCCGATGTTGACTTATTAATTCGGACGGGTGGAGAGGCTCGTGTTTCTAATTTTCTCCTTTGGCAAAGTGCTTATGCGGAACTGTATTTAACCGCATTGATGTGGCCAGATTTTGGCCGAGAAGATCTTGCTCATGCACTTCGAACATTTACGACTCGTGAACGAAGGTTCGGGAAGACGAGCGCTCAAGTGCCGATGAGGCCTCTAGGGAAGGACTCGTGATGAAGACTTTGGTAGTCCTGGGTAGTACGGGAAGTATAGGAGTCCAGACGCTAGAGATCATATCGATGTTTCCGGATCGATATGAAGTAGCTGCCCTCGCGGCTGGACGGAACGTCGAACTCTTAGCTGATCAGGTTCGGATGTTTCGACCGGAGCTCGTCTCAGTTGGAGATGATGAGAGTGTTAAGAAGCTAAGATCCCTATTGGGGGAGGGACTAGACCTTTCGATAGTGGTCGGAGCCTCAGGGTTACTTGATGTCGCTACTGTTGAAGCAGACCTTGTGGTCGCAGGTTTAGTTGGAGCGGTTGGCCTAGAACCTACTCTAGCCGCTCTTCAGAGAGGGAGAAACGTAGCTCTTGCAAACAAAGAGGTTATGGTTACTGCGGGCGCATTGGTTCAAAGAGTTGCTTCCGAACAAGGCGCGCAAATTATTCCTGTTGATAGTGAGCACAGTGCGATCTTTCAGGTTCTTTCTGGGCAGCGTTCCCAAGATGTTAAAAGGTTAATTTTGACGGCATCGGGCGGCCCTTTTAGGACTTGGAGCAGGGGAGAAATCTCGAATGCCTCGCGCAAGGAGGCTCTTAACCACCCTAACTGGGAAATGGGCCCAAAGATAACCATTGATTCAGCCACCCTTATGAATAAGGGGCTCGAGGTGATCGAAGCGAGGTGGCTTTTTGATACGGATCCAGACCATGTGGATGTAGTGGTACATCCAGAGTCTATCGTGCATTCCTTAGTGGAGTTTGTAGATGGCTCGGTACTTGCTCAGTTGGGTCTGCCAGATATGAAGGTTCCAATTTCAGTTGCTTTGTCCTTCCCGGAGCGACTTGAATTAGATCTTCCTAGTCTTGACCTAACAGAAACTGCGGCGTTGCATTTCGAACGCCCTGACGGAGAGCGTTTTCCTTCGCTAGGGCTCGCCTATCGGGCACTTGCCTCGGGAGAAGCGGCACCGGCAGTCCTTAACGCTGCAAATGAGGAGTCGGTTGCAGCATTTCTTCAGGGGAAAGTTTCCATACCGGATATTCCTCGGCTTAATGAGTGTGCGTTAGATGAGTGGGAGCGCCGTGGCGGAGGGGGACTCCGAGATCTCAGGGATGTCCGAGAGGCGGATCTTTTTGGCCGTCGGTTCGTATCCCAGCTGATCCCGGGTGGTCCAGCCTCAGAAAGAACGGAGGATGGAATGCTTGGGGAGGCAGATTTGTAAATGAGTCAGCTCTTAACAACTGGAGAGTTTATTTTTGCCTTAGTCTTGATGCTGGGTGTCGTGATTACGGTCCATGAGTATGGTCACTTTATAGTGGCGAAATGGTGCAACGTAAGGATTTTGAAGTTCAGTATCGGATTCGGAAGCCCAATAGGTATAGGCCGCTTTCGACTTTCAAAAGTATGGAACGGGACGGAATATGCAATTTGCTGGATACCTTTAGGCGGGTATGTGCGGATGCTTGGAGAGAGCGACGAAGAAGTAGAGGAGCCGAGAGAAGGACCTGGTGAGCCATTCAGTGAAAAGCCGCTATGGCAGAAACTTTTGGTCCTGGTGGCTGGACCCGCCATGAACTTGGTGTTGCCAGTTGTACTTTTTGCATGCATTTATGCGGTGGGCTTAAACCGCGAGGCGGCAATTATCGGTACGGTCGAGCGTGGTTCACCGGCCGCTGAGGCTGGGCTTCACGCCGGAGATCGAGTGACGCAGATCGATGGTAATGCAATTTTCTGGTGGAGTGATCTCGTTGGGTTAGTAAGAGGAAGTCCGGGCGAGAGCCTTTCTTGGACAGTAGAAAGAGCTGGTCGCGAGTTGACCGTGCAAATCTTAACTGAAGGACGGCGAGGGATTGATACATTTCGTACTCCAGTTCGAGTGGGCTGGATTGGGGTCCAACATACTCGGTTGCGACCTGTCTTGGGGGTACCCGACGCTTCTTCGCTGGCCTCTGACTTGGGCTTTCGCTCAGGCGATCGAGTTTTGTCTGTAAGTGGAGTGCCTATTGACGATTGGGGGCAATTGGAACTCCTGCAACGATCTAGAGCCGATTCAACTCTGAAGGTTGAGGTTGAGAGATCTTTTCCTGACGGCCCTCAAACATTAGTTATTTCCGCGCCCGGCTATGAATCTTTCGACAAACTAGGGTTGATAGCCGCCGTAGTGACAGTTGCTGCCGTTACTCCTTTTTCGGCCGCGGCTGAAGCGGGTATTTTGCAAGGTGACATGATTGTAGGGTTGGACGGTGAGCCGCTTGGCAGTTTTTCTGCATTCCAAGAGGCAGTTCTTGCTGGTGGTGGCGGTGAGATGGTTTTGACGGTCGCCAGAAATGGCGAGTCGTTTGACATAAAGGTTCAGCCAAGGCTTGTAGAAGTCGAAATTTCGGGGACTCCGCTTGATGCTTATCGAATTGGTATAGAGGGAAAAAACATCAATCTTGCAGGAGTTTATGATTTGGATAGAGAGTTGAATCCTTTGGTCGGCTTGGCCCGAGGTGCCGAAAAGACTGCCGAGATAACGGTCCTGTTCATGCGCGGATTGAAGAAAATGGTGCTCGGCGAGATCTCAGGAAAGAGCATCGGAGGCCCGATTGAAATCGCTCGTCAATCGCACAGAGCGTTGAAGACCGGCTGGGAAAGTTTTGTCGAGATGCTGATTCTTATAAGTGTAAATATTGGAATCTTAAATATGCTTCCTATCCCGGTACTCGATGGAGGACAGGCTTTGATGTATAGCGTTGAAGGTTTGAGTCGAGGCAGATTGTCTAAGCAGGTCAGAGGCTTGTTTCAGCAATTCGGAATGATTTTCTTGCTAGCAATAATGGCATTTGCATTTTGGAACGACATTTCAAGAAATTGGTCGACTTTCTTTGACTGGCTCACAGGTTTCTAAGACGGGGAAACCCGAGGTTGTCCTTGCTCTTGAGACCGCTACTCGGCGGTTATCAATCGCACTTATAGGCTCTTCTGGTTGTATTGCTGAAGTAAATGACGACAGTGAGCGGATTCACAGCGAGCGACTTTTGCCGGCTGT
Organism: uncultured Spirochaetales bacterium; assembly: GCA_964403555.1. Classification (GTDB taxonomy): domain Bacteria; phylum Myxococcota_A; class UBA9160; order UBA9160; family UBA6930; genus UBA6930. Next base: position 6,148 of record CAYOGP010000115.1, read on the forward strand.
AGACTCGATGTTTAAAGAAGTAGGCCTAGGTCTGCAAGATCTGACGGGGGTGGCATTGGCGATAGGGCCAGGCTCGTTTACGGGCCTGAGGATTGGTCTGGCAACTGTGAAGGGGCTCACTTTTGGAAGTTCTCTACCAATAGTCGGAGTCTCGACACTGTCGGGTTTAGCGGCAGCAATCCAGTCAGAGCGATTGCCGCGAGGCGCTATCTTGGATGCGCAGCGCGGTGAGGTCTATGCAGGTTGGTCGTTTCCCGGGCGAGACAGAGCCTTGCTTGAAATTGAAGGTGTTTATTCAACAACGGAATTGTCGGATTGTATTCCGGCCAAAACTCAAATAGCAGTTGGTGAAGGGGCTGAGGCTTTCTCCGAAAGGCTTGCTAAGGACGCTTCCATCGATCTGATCACGAACGTTGTTTCAAGTGCTCGCAGGATCGGGATAATAGGAATGGACTGTTTGAAGGCAGGAAGAGGAGTGAGCGCAAATAGTTTGGTTCCTCGCTATCTGAGGCGGGCTGAGGCAGAAGTAAGGCGGACAGGGAACCGGTTTGAGTGAAT
>CAYOGP010000116.1:0-6618 GCA_964403555.1 uncultured Spirochaetales bacterium
AGCCCACTGGATAGTTTCAGGGCTAAGTACGCCCGGTATCCACATGGGAGGGTGTGGATCTTGTAGAGGGAGTGCCCAGGGATTTACGTGCCGGTAATGGAAATGTTTACCTTCATATCGCCAGGGCCCAGGTTCCGTCCATGCTCGTACGATGAAATCATGGGCTTCCTCGAACATTTCTCGATTGAACGCTGGATTGGCGTTGTTGAAATATTGCTCTGAACCAGCTCCACGAACCCAGCCCGTTATTAATCTCCCTCGCGATATCAGATCGATTGTAGCTAGTTCTTCAGCCATTCGGAGAGGGTGCTTGATTACTGGGAGAGGGTTTCCAATTAGAGCTATCCGAGCTTTACTGGTAATTCTTGCAAGTATTGCTGCCTCGACATTCATCACGTTTCCCATGCAGATCGGATTTCCGTGATGTTCGTTGAGTGCTAGAACGTCGAAATCGAGTTCTTCCGCGTAGCAGTATTCGTCCATGTAGTAGTTGTAGTCGTCAGAGGCCGCTTTCTTGTTGAAGTGAGCGTTTGACACTCCAAAAAATGCTCGATTTCGAAGAATTTCATCTTCATTAAGATGTCGATAAGGTCTTTCTGTGAAATATCCCAGTTGCAAGGTTTGAGCTCCAATTAAGATTCATAGATTTCATTAAGAGGGTCAGAAAGTTTGAATCTCGTTAGTCAGCATTATGAATGCGACTCTAGTTCTTTTCTAATGCCTTGTACGTTGCTTTAATAAGTGCGGCTCCACGCTCGTCTCCGACAATGCCATCGCCCATTTTGTTCATCATGTACGCGATAGTCAACTCTCTGTCTGTATCGACTATTACAAGAGATCCACCCCATCCACCCCAAAAACATATATTTCCTGAAGGGAGGTACTCAAGCGCTTCTCCGGGTAATCCGAACCCAATTCCAAATCGTAAAGGAATGCCGAGAACGATATCTATGCCTCTTGCTTGTTCTAAGAAAATCTTCTCAATAGTACCCCGAGAGAGAAAACGCTTTCCTTTCCTTTGGCCTCCTTGGGCGATGATGCTCTGTATTTCTGCTACCGATCTGGCGTTTCCATGTCCGTTAGCTGCAGCGATATCAGCTCTACGCCACGCGCTATCTCGAGGTATTTTTGGGTTGAGTCCAGGATTCATAAAGGTTTTGTAAGCAGCTGACGTTTGATCCTCAGGAAGAGGCAGGGTATTTTGAGGAGGGATAACTACGGAAACTCGGTGGTCTTCGCTTTCCGGTAGTCCAATATGGAAGTCTGCGTTAGCTGGAATTGCAATTTCTTCGCGAAAGAAAGCACCCGTTTTCATTCCGGTGATTCTTCTAATTATTTCTCCGATTAAAAAGCCTTGGGTTATCGCGTGATAACCGGAGGCTTTTCCTGGTTTCCACCAAGGAGTTTGTTTTCCGAGATTAAATGTAGCTTTTTCCCAATCGTACAAATCTTCAGGACTCATGGGATCTTCCCAACCGGCGAGGCCCGATGTGTGCGCAAGAATGTGACGTACTAAAACGTCGGATTTTCCATTCGTCGAAAAATTTGGCCAGTAGTGTGCTACCGGAGAATCCAAATCTAACTCTTTTTGATCAACGAGCAGCAAAGTGCAGAGTGAAGCCATGGTTTTAGTGGTAGACCAGACATTTGTTATTGTGTCGCTTTCCCAGGCTTCGGTTTTTTTCTCGTCAACAAAGCCTCCCCATAAATCGACAATGGTTTCATCTCGATAGATGATAGATAGCGACGCACCGATATCCTTTTCGGTTTCTAAGTGTTGTTGCAAGAGAACTTCAAGTTCTTCGAACTGTCCGACACAATGGCCGTTAATGGAGGTCATTTTTTCTTCTCTGTACATAAGTGATCATGTTAGGAATGATTTTCTTTAAAGTTTTATAGCTCGGGTCATAAGGAAATCTTGTCTCATTGAATTATCTTCAAAATATCGCGTTATTAGAGATTCAAGCTCCGTTCTGAATGTTTGAAGTTTTTCAGCAGAGTCCTCAAGACTTGCAATAAGTTTTTTAACCGGTCCGATGTTCGTTTCGGCAAAAATTCTTATGTGCACTGGGCTAAGACCCGGGAGTCTCATTTGTCCACTGTCAAAACTTAAATCTTTAACGGAGTTGCCGAGTTGTTCGCGAATAAAATCTGGCTTTCCCCAACTTACCGGCGAAGTAATTCCTTCGGGTGGTGGTGGACTGTACTTTCCGAGGAGTTGAAATAAATTGCCAGTAAAGAAGTCAGGAGGCCACGTAGAAAAAGCTATTACTCCTTCAGGCTTCAGGACTCTTAGTAGCTCTTTAATCGTAATAGCAGCGCGGGGGCCAAACATATGTCCGAATTGACTGAGGACGAAATCGAATGACGCGTCTTGAAACGGGAGTGCTTCAACATCGCCTTCAGTGAATTTAACATTCAGTCGCGCGATTTGGGCGTTTTCTTGGGCTCGCTCAACCAGTTCAGGGGTGAGGTCGACCCCTTGGGCGGTAACTCCATGATGGGCCGCAGTGAGTGCTACGACTCCAGTACCGCAAGCGACATCGAGTAGATGACTACCCTCAGAAACCCTTGCAAAGCTTACGAGCTGTGCGGCAGCTATTCCGGTGGCGTTTTCGAAAGGTATAAAAGAGGCCCATCCAGCTTTCGATTGCTCTTTCATCTGTTCGATGACATCCATATCTCTCTCCTTTAAAACCTTAAGTTGTTAAATGATCGTTGCTACACCAACGATTGCTAGTTTGTCCTGTTCGTTATTGACCTTAAGTTCCAGCTTTGTTGGCGATTGCCTTATAATAATAATTGTTATGGACCCTTCGGCTCCAACAGGATTAACCATTTTATAGCGTACATCAGTCTGATTGAAGAAGATTTGCTCCCCTAAGAGCTCTATGAGCGCCTCGTGGAGATGTGGAACAACCTGAGAGGCGGACATTATGGCTGAATCAAAACCACGTTCTTGGGCGAACTGGTGGTCTGTGTGAATGTTCGGATGAGGTGGATAGACATTCCTTCGAGACCATCCCAAAAAACAATTGATCGTTTTTCGGTAGACTTCAGTTTTTTCAGCAGAACCGCTCATGAAGCTTCTCTCAAGTCAATTATTGTATGGTTGAACGTAAATATTGGTTCTTCCTTTGTCGATTGACACTTGGTTTCCCACTCGATGTAGAAGTGTGATTTTTTTTCATACTTGGCGGTTATGGATCCCGACAGTACTGTCGATTCGCCAGGCTTCAAATTTCGGAAAAAACGGAAATGATGTTCAACATCAATGATAGGACCTAAGTCATATTTGCTAGACAAGTGGCTAAATGATGCCCAAAGAGCGGTTACCGGCATAGCGACTCCGCTGGAAGTATTTCTTAGGTAGCGGTCGTGGCGTACTTCGGAGAAGAAACAAAAAAGTACATTTTCGTATTGCTCGAGCGTCCAGGGCACTGTAGGAAGGGTTTCGCCTGTTGTAATTTTGTCCCAATCAAGGGGTTGAGTGGAATCTGAAGCGTGCCAATGCCCTACGGGAAATGCGCCAACTCCTTCGATAACTTTGGTTTTTTCCATGATGCCCTCATGTCTTTGTCGGCATATTCAAGCTTGATTAAGGTCGGTCTGCAATGCCTACAATAAAGGTCATTGTTTTTACCTCTTGGATATTAGTGTAGTATTTTTTGAGCAGTTTAATGAATTTAGGAATCGACTGGTTCCAAGAAATTCTGATCTACTGAGAACTGTCGATAGACCTAGGAAAGGGCGTGGATGATGTCTGGAATGAAAGAATTTATAGTCTTTTGCATCGCAGTCTGTCTTGCTGCTGGAAGTCACGCCGCTACGGTCGTCGATGATCGAGCGCTTTCCGATGAAGCGGATTCAAAGAACTGGTTGGCCTACGGGAAAACTTATAGCGAAAAACGTTTTAGTACCCTTGATGAGATCGATCTTCAAAGCGTAAAGCAACTCAGTTTAAAATGGTATCTAGACCTTCCTAAGGACAACACACTCACATCCACTCCGTTGGCTGTTGATGGAACTTTGTTTTTCACCGGAAGTTACAGTCGCGTTAAAGCCGTTAATGCCAAGACGGGAAGTGTTCTTTGGGAATATGATCCGAAAGTTGTCGAAGTTGCCGGGAAGCGTCTTAAGAATATGTGGGATACGAGTCGAGGGCTCGCTTTTTGGAAAAACCGACTGTTGGTCGCGACGATTGATGGGAGGCTCTTGGCTTTAGATGCGAAAACTGGTCAGTTGCTTTGGGAGAATGTCACGACTGATGTTAATAGGGCGCTGTATATCACAGGCGTGCCTAAAGTTTTTGGAGGAAGGGTAATCATTGGAAATGGTGGGACTGAGCACACCGCTGTAAGAGGTTATGTGACTGCCTATGACATAGAGACTGGTAAACAGCTTTGGCGTTGGTTCGTTGTACCTGGAAATCCAGCGGATGGTTTTGAAAACTCGGCGATGGAGATGGCAGCTAAGACATGGACAGGGGACTGGTGGAAGTTTGGTGGAGGTGGAACGGTTTGGAACGGCATTACCTATGATCCAGAGTTTGACCAAATCATCATGGGTACAGGTAATGGCACACCGTGGAATCGTCGCATTCGAAGCCCCGGTGGTGGTGATAATTTGTTTCTTTGCTCCATAGTAGCTCTCGACGCGAGTACAGGTTCATACAAGTGGCATTATCAGACGGTCCCCGGGGAGGCTTGGGACTACAACTCAAATATGGACATTATCTTGGCAGATCTAAAACTTTCGGATTCTTCTAGGAAAGTGCTTTTGCATGCACCAAAGAATGGATTCTTTTATGTCATAGATCGCGAAGACGGAAAACTTATATCAGCCGAAAAGATAGGAAAAGTTACTTGGGCCTCTCACATTGATCTTGAAACAGGAAGACCGGTCGAGAATCCAGAGGCTCGCTACGAAGGTAAAGGGGCGCTTGTTTGGCCGAGCACTTTTGGGGTCCACAACTGGCAGGCGATGTCCTTCAATCCTATTACGGGATTAGCGTATATTCCGACCATAGAGATGCCGGCTTATTTTTCAGATGAAGGAATTGATCTGAAGGCATGGAGGACTAAGGAGTTTCGTATGCGTTTCGGAGTTAACTTCGAAGGTGATACGCCGAAGGATTGGGGTAGCGCAGCTCTTCTTGCGTGGGATCCTGTGAAACAAGAAAAAGCTTGGTCTGTAGAGAATCCTCCAAGTTGGAATTCCGGTACCTTGACGACGGCTGGGAATCTCGTCTTTCAGGGGCACGCTGATGGAAATTTTGTCGCCTATGATGCAACGAATGGTGATCGAGTTTGGTCCATCAATTTAGGATTGGGAATATCGGCCCCGGCTGTTACGTATGAAGTTGAAGGTATCCAACACGTGTCAGTACTTGTCGGTTGGGGAGGTGGAGGCCTCTTGTTCGGCTCTCACGCTGCGCAACATGGTTGGCCTTATCGCGCGCATACTCGACGTTTGTTTACTTTTGTCCTTAATGGAAAAGGTCAACTACCCGAATTTCGCCCCCCGGTATTAGTTGAGCCTTTGGACGCGCCAGAGTTGGAGGTTGATGAGGAGCTTGCAGCAGCTGGATCTAAAGTGTACACGGAATCGTGTCTTTGATGCCATGGGACTGGTGCCGTTTCAGGTGGCTCCGCTCCAGACCTGAGAGCCTCAAGACTTTCCCTAGGTTACGATGCTTTCAGAACCATGGTTTTGGACGGTAACATTCCGCTTGGTATGCCAAGTTTCGAGGATCACTCTGAAAACGAAGTGCGTGCCTTGTATCACTACGTTCGTAGAGAAGCCCGTGTGATTAAAGAGTAAAACCCATGGATACGAGGCAATCTTCGAGGCACTTATCTAAGTCGATAGCCGTCATTGAATCTTGCAGAAGGATTCCGGGAAGAGCGGAGAAAAGAGTGCTTGCTTTCCGTTCAGGTTCCTCCGTTCCTGTTGCAACGACGAGCTCGAAAAATACTTCGTAAAGTTGGTCGGATAGATGACGTACCATGCGAGTTTCACCGCTCCGACTAGCCTCGAGCTGAACCTCGAACCAGAGCATGGGTATTTGAGATGACCTCCGGCTGGACCCGAGATGGAGGTAGGTGCTCGACGCATTCCATAGGGCCTGGATTGGGGTTTGCCCAGTTTTTGCAGACGAAGTAATTCTGCTGATGTAGAGGCCGATAAGCCTCTCGAAAGCAATAACTATAATTTCCGCGGTGTCTTGGAAGTAATAATGAAGAGCGCTTTTCGACAGCGGACTCGCATTTGCAATAGCCCTGGCGGTGCATTGGGCAAGTCCTTTTTCTCGCATTACTTTCATGGCAGCAAGAATCAGGCTCTCACGCTTGTCGAGTTTGGACGAGGTGACGTCCTCAAGAATGGGTTTCGGGCTTGACATGATCCGTTTCCTTGAATTCTGAGGAACTAAACTACTGATTTATTATTCCTTTGATGTACTCCCCAACTCTTTCAATGGCAGTCTGTCCTTCGGGTATCATCGGCGCGAAACAATGCCAAACGTGCACCATTTCCGGCCAGACTTCGAGTGTGACGTCTACGCCAGCATTCTCTGCCTTCGCCGCGAATCTTGTTGAATCGTCCAGAGGGATCCCT
>CAYOGP010000117.1:0-6618 GCA_964403555.1 uncultured Spirochaetales bacterium
GGCAACGGATCGCCAGCCAGAACCGCACAGTTAGAAGAACTAAGCGTATCACGCGGCTCTTTAGCAAGGTTTTGACCAGCTAACTTCTCGCCGGAATCCGGCTCAAGAAGCACAATCGAATCTTCCCCATCTATGACGGCCTCAGCAAGAATCGCGGTAGCTCGGCCTCCCCAAGGTACTCTGTCCAGTACACCTTTCACTGTTGATCCGCTTCCCTCCAGCTTTCCACCGGCAGCCAAGGTAAGAATGCCCTTAGGAACTTCTAGACCACAATTTGAACACAGCCAAGACGCGACCATTGTCTCAACCAAAGGCACCGGAACGCAGTACCGTCCCGCAGCCCGAATAACACTCTCAACTTCATTCCAGCTCGCGCCGACGCCACCGCTTTTCTCAGGCACCAGGGCCTGCATAACTCCCATTTCTTCTAATTCTTTCCAAAGCTTTTCCGGCCAAATGCCGGTTTCAGCCTCTTCTAATACTTCTCTTGTAGCTAAATCCTCAAAAAGACGGGTAACTGATTCTGATAACATCTGGGCCAATTCATTCATCTTAAACCTAGACCTCGAGCAATAATTCCTCTCAAAATTTCACGCGTTCCTCCTCGTAGAGAAAACGAAGGAGCTACCTGAGTAAGATAAGAGAGGACTTGAGCTAAATCCGTGTCTCCATCTGGATCGGGTTCAATTCCGAGCAAATCATGAACAAGTTCAGGCAATTCTTGTTCAAAAGACGTACCAAGGTCTTTCACAACTGACGCTTCTAATGCAGGGGCTTTCCCTTCATTTAGCATCCCGGCAACCGACAACGACATAAGTCGTAAAGTAGCCATGTGAGCAATACATCTCCCGACAAGACGCCGCGCTGTTCCATCAGAGGGATTTACCTCTCTGACCAATTCACGCAGAAGCAAAAAGCTACTTAGATAACGTTCGGGGCCGCTTCGTTCAAAGGCCAGTTCAGCCATAACCTGCTGCCAGCCCTGTCCCTCTTCTCCAACCAAACGATCTGTAGGAACGTAAACGTCTTTAAACACCACTTCATTGAAGTGCTCACTGCCCGACAGATCTCGGATTGGTCGAGGATCAATTCCCTCAATGTCCATGTTCAAAAGGAACTGCGACAGCCCAGTGTGTTTACTGTCGGGATCCGGATTTGTGCGAATCAATGCCACCATTTGATTACAACGATGAGCGTGAGTAGTCCAAAGTTTGGATCCATTAATTATCCAACCTCCATCGACTCGGTCTGCCTTGGTACGCATGGAAGCTAGGTCGGAACCCGAGTCGGGTTCGCTCATTCCAATGCAATAGTAACCTTCTCCGCGTGCAATAGCGGGCATGAACTCCTGCCTTTGCTCCTCAGTTCCGTACCTAAGCAAAAGAGGCCCTGTCTGGCGATCACCGATCCAATGGGCCGCTACTGGGGCTCCTGCCGCTAACATTTCCTCCAAAACTACGTAACGGTCAAGAGCACTCCTTTCATGACCACCGTATTTTTTTGGCCAAGTCATGCCAATCCAGCCACGTTCTCCAAGCTTTCTGGTGAATTCAGAGTCAAACCCCTGCCATGTCGCGGCCTTCTTTACAGCCGGAAAACCTTCCAGGTTTTCCTTGAGAAACTCTCTAACCTCTGCGCGAAGAGCCTTAGTGTCATCGGGTAATTGGCAGGGCTCAAATTGAAAATCGTACATTGCGGTAGTCTTCCTTACAGAGCAACATTCTGTCGCCTAGACAAAATCTAGCATCGCGGAGCAAGAATCGGATCCGAGAACTAGATTCAAAAAGAACATTTTCCCGATTTGAGGATCTCTTGACGCGACCCACCACACCTCGAAATGCTTCTAGCCTGGTCATTGTCCGAGGTTCTTCAAAATCAATCCAGGTCCTAATGGGAAAACGAGCTCCGAAAAATCGATTTATGCCTGATATCTACGTTTTCCCAGGTGGAGGGGTATCAAACGAAGACCGCTTCAGCAAACCCGCTAGCTTGTTAAGAGCTAGTCAGCATCAAGCTCTTTCAAGTACGACACGAGAAATTTCACCCCTAACGCTCGCAACCACAGCCGTTAGGGAAACGTTCGAAGAAACAGGACTTTTACTTGGAAAATTTCACGAGGGAAGAATCAAGCCCGACCTCAAACATCTCCAATATATTGCAAGAGCAATAACTCCCTCGTACCAGCGAACGCGTTATCACGCAAGGTTTTTTCTATCGCGAAAGAACCATTTCTCAGGTCAAGTTAAAGGTAACGGGGAGCTACTCGACCTCCGATGGGTATCCATTAAACAGGCACTAGAACTTCCAATAGTTGATGTGACCGAATTCGTTCTTTGCGAAGTCCAGGAGATTCTTCGTGGAGCCAAGCAAACTCCTCCTCTGATATATTATCGAAATCTAAAACCTCAAGTTCGCAGATAGAATCACAAGGAGTCGAACGGACAAAGGGGACTCCTCTATCGTTCCTCAATTACTTGACGTACCACAACCTCACTCTCACCGTAGACAAGAGAGCTAACTAATGTATTAGTCCATGGTTCCCTTAGAATGCGGGGCCCTCAACAATCACCTTCTCTTTAGCAATGAGAAAGGGCAGCTCGTCGTTTACGAAATTTGATTCATCTTCACGAGTAGCGACATATTCGGGAGTAGTAGCAGATTCTCGCATTTTGTTCGTTCCCTCGAACCAGGTAAGAGCCACACCATCCCATGCAGGCTTACGACCTCCATTATAAAGAGAAGCTCTCGTGTGACTTTGGACGTATCGAAGAACCACTGGAATTGCTCCACCAAGCGGACCATGCACGTTGCGCCAATGGTCTTGAAATGCAGATACACTCAGATCGTTTCGTCTCGTTACAAATTCTATGTTCTTAACTCCTAAAACTGGAGTAGGACCTTCCTTGATGAGATAATCATCGGTAATGATCTCAACCATACCTTTCACGTCCATAAAGTTCGGCTCATCTGCCCTTACAGCCGCTAACTCTCTGCTGTTCCTAAGATTTTTTAGATCCTCGAGATTGTCAAACCACACTTCGGCGACACCATCGTATACAGGCTCGCGTCCATTTTTATATGCTCCGGCTATCACATGATTTTGTACGTAGCGTCGAAGCCCCGGAAGCTTCGCTGCGAGAGAGCCATGAATCGTTCCCCAATGCGACTGAAAGTCCTCAACTGAAAAACCAGCTTTTCTCTTAAAACTCGCGACCACCTTCACCATTTTCTTACCTCAGATATACACCGGGGTTTCTTCCCTAGTCCATATAGGAGTATCATGTAACTTTCATCGGGCAACAGACAACCCTGAAAAGAGGACTAGAGAAATGACAAAAATTGACGGCGCCACCCTAATTGCACGATCCCTTAAAAGTCAAGGAGTTGATTTGATGTTCGGGGTCGTCGGATTCCCTGTAGTACCGATTGCCGTCGCAGCTCAAAAAGAAGGAATCCGATACTTTGGGTTTCGAAATGAGCAGGCTGCTAGCTATGCAGCGGGAGTCGCAGGTTACCTTACCGGGCGTCCTGCGGCGTGTCTAACCGTTTCCGGACCAGGCATGATCCACGCAATAGCCGGACTCTCAAACGCCTGGTCAAATTGCTGGCCAATGATTCTCCTTGGTGGGGCAAACGACTCCTATCAAAACGGCCAGGGAGCCTTCCAAGAAGCACCCCAGATAGAAGCAGCGAGACCTTTTGTTAAATATGCAGCACGTCCAGACAGTCTCGCTCGTACACCCGACTACATAGAGCAAGCTGTTCGAACAAGCATCTACGGACGACCTGGCGCAACTTACCTCGATCTCCCTAACGATATTATTACTGACAAAATAGAAGAGGAGGACGTCAGTTTACCTCCTTACTGCCCCGCCCCTCCCGCTGCTTTGGCAGACCCACGAGAAGTTAAAAAAGCTATCGAAGTTCTCAGAAGTGCTAAGCACCCACTTGTGATCGTTGGCAAAGGAGCGGCTTACGCACAAGCAGAAGACCAAGTCCGGAAATTCATAAACACAACTCAACTTCCTTTTCTTCCGACACCCATGGGGAAAGGAGTCATCCCCGATAGTCACAACCTATCCGTGGCTTCCGCTCGTTCGGACGCATTAGGAGGCGCTGACGTCGTATTCTTGATCGGTGCACGACTAAACTGGATACTCCACTTTGGCCTTCCCCCTCGCTTCAAAGAAGACGTGAAGTTCATCCAACTGGATATTGCTGCAGATGAGATCGGCACCAATGTCCCTTGTGAGGTTCCTCTCGTTGGGGACGCCAACTCAGTGATGGACCAGCTAAATAAAGCTTTAAAAGAAGACCCCTTCACTTTTGACAAAGATTCTGAATGGCTAGCAACCCTTTCAGAAAAGGCCCGTGATAACGAAAAAGCCGTTGAAGCTATGTGCGACGACGAACAAGTCCCAATGGGATACTACAGAGTGCTCCGAGAAATCCGAGACCAAATGCCACCCGATCACCTCTTGGTTTCTGAAGGTGCAAACACAATGGACATTAGTCGTAGCGTGCTCATGCACGACGAGCCTCGGCAACGTATTGATGCTGGCAGCTTCGGAACGATGGGAGTGGGAACAGGTTTCGCGATTGCTGCTGCAGCCGTATCGCCTGAAAAGAAAGTCGTTTGCGTGCAGGGCGACTCTGCCTTTGGATTTAGCGGAATGGAAATCGAAGTTGCCTGCAGATATCAGCTTCCCATCACCTTCGTAATTGTAAACAACAACGGAATAGGCGGCGGATTCGATTCGTTAGATAGAAAACAACCAAACCCTGCCCAATACACAATAGCCGCCAGGTATGAGCGAATGATCGAAGCCTTTGGAGGAAAAGGATACTTCGCAACCACTCCCGAGGAGATGACAACCGCATTAAAAGAAGCCATCCGGGACCCGAATCCCAATATTGTGAATATCATGATCGATCCCAAAGCTCAAAGAAAGCCACAAAAATTCGAATGGCTTACCCGATAGAGACAAGTGAAATCCGCTTACGAATACGACCTCACGAGCCCGGAAGTTATGGAGAACCCGTACGACTTCTATGCTGCGATTCATCGAGACAACGCTAGGGCCGTTCCCGTCAAAGGTGTGGGCTATTGGGTCGGTCGAATGGCAGACATTCGAGACATAACAAGCCGCACAGATATATTTTCAAACAATTTCTTTCCAGAAGGTGCGCCTATTCCCACAGGCGTTGGAACAAACCCATTAGAAAAAGATGTCAAAGATATTTATGACAAAGGGCCAAAGGTAGTGAACGCGCTTTGGGCTACCGATCCACCGAAGCACTCCGCCCATCGACTTCTCGTTAACAAAGCCTTCGCCGTTACTTGGGTTAAATCTATGGAGACACGTATACGAAGTGTAGCGAATGGACTTGTCGACCAATTCATAGACCAAGGTCAAGTAGATTTTGTACAGGAATATGCGAGATATGTTCCACTCGTTCTGATCGCCGAGGCTTTAGGAGTAGCCAGAAGTGAATTAGAAAGGTTTAAACGTTGGTCTGACGATATTCTTACGGGAAACCTTGATGTCCTTGATCACGAAGCACGCCTTCGGGTAGCTCGTTCTTTTGTTGAGGCTATGACTGTTTTTAAAGGGCTGGCGGAACAAAGACGCCAGTCGCCAAAAGATGATCTTATAAGCTCCTTAGCTACTGCAAAAATAAACGAAGAGAGACTCGACATGTCTGAGATTCTCCCGATTATCAGCCAACTCTTACTAGCAGGAAACGAAACAACTCAAAACTTAACCGGTAATGCCATTGGAATTTTACTTAAGCACCCTGACGTCATGAAAGCCCTAAGATCAGATTATGCACTCATCCCTAATTTCATCCACGAGTTAATGCGGTTTGATACAGCAATTCAAGGACTTTACAGGGTTGTAACCCGAGACACAGCGATCGGAGAGGTATCGCTTAAGAAAGGATCTAAAATCATCCTTGGCTTTGGAACCGCTGGAAGGGATCCTGATGTTTTCGAATCTCCTGATACTTTCGACATTTATCGAAAGAATGCCCATAAGAACATCGGCTTTGGCTTTGGTCCGCACGTTTGCGTTGGCGCAGAGCTTGCGAAAGCCGAAGTACGAATTGCCCTCGAGACTCTTTTCGATCGACTCCACTCCATCGAACTTCATTCTTCAGGTGATCTCAGTCACAAGCCAAGCTTCTCTAGCAGAGGATACAAGCGTTTAGACTGCGTTTTTAAACCCATTTCCAACTAATTTCGTAACCGACTTAACAAGAGAGAATTTTTCGTACTTGAACTTATTTGTATCAAGAACCTTAATTTCTCCCAAACATATTAATCATTTCCGCTGAAAAATTCATAAACTACTTTTGCATCTACCTCAGAAATTCCACTGACACTTGCCAAACTAGACAACGAAGCCTGCCTTACTTGTTTCAGTGAACCAAAACTCCGTATAAGTTTTTTCCTTTTTACCGGACCAATACCAGGGAGTTCTTCCAAAATTGAAACTAAGTTGATTTTACTTCTTAAATCTCTCTGATATTCGATCGCAAAGCGATGAGCCTCATCGCGTACTCGCTGAAGAAGTAACAAACCTCGTGAACTAGGAAAAAGGAAAATAGGATTTG
>CAYOGP010000118.1:0-6605 GCA_964403555.1 uncultured Spirochaetales bacterium
TTCTGAGCCTGCGAGCGCTTCGACTACTGGTACCCAAGGCTCGAGGTGCGCCGCCCGGTCTGCTTCCGGTATTTTTCGGATTTCTTGATTAATCTTTACGATAAGTAGCTCGCGTCGATGATCAACTTGATCCTTTTCAGTGGGAAGCTGTCGCTCTTGAGCGGTGATCTTGTTGACTTTTTGAAGATATTGAAAATTTCCGATATCGAGCCCCGAGACAAGTGAAATTGCCATACCTGATTTTCCTGCTCGTCCTGTTCTGCCAGTCCGGTGGACGTAGGTCTCGGGAGTTTCGGGAGCCGTGTAGCTTATCACGTGCGAAAGTCCGCTGATATCAATACCGCGAGCGGCGACGTCTGTTGCAACAAGGATGCGCAGTTCCCCTGCCTTAATACGTGACATCGCCCTCTCACGGGCTCCTTGGTTGAGGTCCCCGCTTATTTGGTCAGCATCGAAGCCATGTCGTTGGAGGAACGCCGTCACATATCGCACGTCATCCTTAGTGTTGCAAAAAATGATCGCGCTATCCGGATTCTCTGTTTCTAAGATTATTCGGAGGTTTTTTTCCTTCTCCTGTGCACTTGTGAGGTAATAAACGTGTTCGATTTCGGAAGGTGACGAGTGTCCTCCGACTAGAGAGATAAATTTAGGTTCGGAGAGAAAGGCTCTTGATAATGCCAGGACTTTTTCTGGCATCGTCGCTGAAAACAAACACGACTGTCGCTTCTTAGGTAAATACTCACGGATTTCTTTCATGTCGGGCCAGAACCCAAGAGAGAGCATTTCGTCCGCTTCATCAAATACGACTTGACGAACCTTTTTGAGAGAGAGGCGACCGTTACCGAGATGGTCCAGAATTCTCCCGGGCGTCCCTACGATGATATGGGCTCCCTTTTTCAAACCCTCAATCTGAGGGCCATAACCGACGCCCCCGTAAACTGCGAGACAGCGAACACCGCATGGTTCCGCGAGCGTGGCTAGCTCTGAGCAAACCTGATTGGCGAGTTCTCTAGTAGGGGCCAGAACAATAGCCTGCGTATCGTTTGCCTTGGGGTCTGCAGAGCTAACAATCGGTATGCCAAATGCACCGGTTTTACCGCTGCCAGTCTGAGCCTGAACGATTAGATCTCCACCTCCCAACATAATGGGAATTACTTGAGCCTGAACAGGCATTGGCCGCTTCCAGCCTAGCTTGGCAATGCCTGTGTTGATCTCTTCCGGGAGGTCGCAAATTGCAGCAAATTGTTCTGCCATGGAACTTTCTAAGGTCTTGAGGTAGACGGAGCCTATCCGTCCAGCGACCGACTTGCAAATGTTAAAGAATTCGAGCTCCTGCTGTACTTCAATGGTAGGTAGCCTTTCAGCAGTCGCTATCCTGAATACATGTCTAGAATTACTATTGAGGAAATCGAGCATCTAGCCAAGCTGGCCAGACTGAGGTTGAGTGAAATAGAAAGGGAGAAACTAATAGCGGAATTAGAGACTTTCCTTGATTACGTAGATCAGTTGGAAGTGCTCCAGACGGACGATGTAGATCCGACGTACCATGTAACTTCTTTAGAAACTCCACTGAGATCGGACTCACCGGGACAACCACTTTCGTCCGAATGTGCTCTTGGGAACGCTCCAGACCGTAGGGGGAGCGCTTTTGCGGTTCCCAAGGTGATCGAGGCCGACGATGAAGGATGATCGGGGCAACGGACCTCCTACAGCGATGGAGTTGCAGAATATGCTTGCGGAGGGGCAAACTACTTCGGCTCAACTAGTTGAAGACGCTCTTTCCCGGGCAAAGGCCTCCGAAGATCTCGGAATCTTCGTCTCTTTGCGAGAAGATAGTGCGATGAAGGAAGCTCAAGCGTCGGATCGGGTTCGAGGCGAAAAGAAGGCCCGTTCGCGCTTGGAAGGTATTCCGGTCGCAATAAAAGACAATATTGCTATCGCAGGAGAGCCGCTGGGTTGTGGATCAAAAATCTTAGAAGGTTATATCTCGCCGTTCTCTTCAACAGCGGTTGAGCGCCTGAGGGCATTTGGTGCGATCCCAATTGGGGTAACGAACATGGATGAGTTCGCAATGGGTTCGTCTACCGAGCATTCCATACATGGCTCGACACGCAATCCTTGGCAGAAAGAACGCGTGCCCGGGGGGTCTTCTGGCGGATCTGCAGCTGCTGTGGCCGCGGGGGTCGTTCCTATTGCACTTGGCAGCGATACGGGGGGCTCGATTCGACAACCGGCTTCTTTCTGTGGCGTTGTTGGGATGAAGCCGACCTACGGAAGAATTTCACGCTGGGGTCTTGTTGCTTTCGCTTCTTCCCTAGACCAGATAGGTCCCATCGCACATACCGCGGAGGATTGCGCGATGGTCCTGGATTGCATTGGAGGGAGCGATTCTCGAGATTCTACATGCCTTCCCTCGCGCAGTACCGACTGCTTTGGAGCATTAAACGCTGGGTTAGAGAATCTCGTAATCGGATTACCGAAAGAGTATTTCCAGAGCACCGGAGTCGATGCAGAAGTCCTTGAAAAGGTGTATGAGGCTGTGAATCATCTAAAAGATGCAGGAGCAGAGCTGCGTGAAATTTCCTTGCCGCACACTGAGTACGCGGTTTCTGCCTATTACCTAGTTGCCACTGCCGAGGCATCCAGCAATTTGGCTCGCTATGACGGTGCGCGATACGGAAAACGGTCCGAGAGGGCCCGTTCGCTCGTGGATATGTATGAAGGGTCTCGTTCGGAGGGTTTTGGAGAAGAGGTGAAACGTCGCATTTTTCTTGGGACTTATGTTTTGTCTGCCGGATACTACGACGCTTATTACCGGAAGGCTCAAAAGGTTCGAACGCTCCTACGACGGGACTTCGAGGAGGCATTTCTAGAATGCGATGTAATCGCGACCCCTACTTGCCCAGAGGTAGCCTTCCCTTTAGGGTCTAAATTAGATCCTCTAGCAATGTACCTTTCCGATGTTTTTACCGTGTCCGCGAATTTGGTTGGAGTCCCGGGAGTATCACTCCCGTGCGGCTTCAAGGAAGGCCTGCCCATTGGCCTGCAACTTTTAGGACAGGCAGGAGATGACGCGATGCCTCTGCGAATCGCACACGAATATCAAAAGACGACAAACTTTCATTGCGCAGTGCCACCCGGGATGGAGCCATGAATACTCAGAAAATTCTTTCTGACTACGAAGTCGTGATTGGTCTGGAGGTACACGTCCATCTTAACACTGAGGCCAAGCTCTTTACTTCTTGCCCTGTAAGTTACGGCGCTGATCCAAATACTAGAGTTTCTGAAGTTTGTCTTGCATTGCCTGGAACGTTGCCTGTGATATCAGAGCTTGCTGTGGATCGAGCAGTTCGAGCTGCATTGGTTACACAATGCAAGGTTCATCCAGTCTCCGTGTTTGCGAGAAAACATTATTTCTATCCGGATCTTCCTAAGGGCTATCAGATTTCTCAATTCGAAGAGCCTCTTGCTACTGGTGGTCAAATAGAGATTTCTGATCCCGAGGACGCTTCTCGCCATCTCATAATCGGCCTTACTCGAATACATATAGAAGAGGATGCAGGGAAATCAATTCATGACCAGGCGCTTGCAGGATCGGAAGTAACTTTGATCGATCTTAATCGCGCAGGTGTTCCTCTTATCGAAATTGTATCAGAGCCGGACTTACGGTCTCCGGAAGAGGCAGTAACGTATCTCAGGACTTTGCACCGCATTCTTCGTTACGTAGACGTTTCCAATGTTGATATGGAAAAGGGACAGTTTCGCTGTGACGCCAATATATCCTTACGCCCCCATGGCGAGATCCGATTCGGAACCCGTACCGAGCTAAAAAATCTGAACTCGTTCCGCTCAGTACAATCGGCTCTTCACGCAGAAATAATACGACAAGCCGAGCTTCTTGAAGGCGGGGGAGAAGTGGTGCAAGCGACCATGGGCTATGACGCGGACCGCGACAGGGTGTTCGTAATGCGTCTCAAAGAGAATGCGGACGACTATCGATATTTTCCTGATCCGGATTTGATTCCTCTTAGGCTGTCACCTACGCGAATTGATGAAATACGTGATTCCCTCCCCGAGCTGCCCAGCGAAAGACGAGATCGATTTTGTAATCTGTTTGGACTTTCAACTTACGATGCGGAGGTAATTACCAGCTCGCGTCCTCTCGCGGATTTTTTTGAAGACGTTCTGGCGATTGGTGGAGAAACAGCAAATTTCGCGAAGACCGTTTCTAACTGGATTCAGCGTGATGTCCTGGGTGCCCTCCGGGATAGAGACTTGGATATCGAGGCGTCTTCTTTAACACCCGATGCTTTAGTGGAGTTACTTCGCATGGTCGAAGTGGGGCGTGTGACCGTAAAGAGTGCTCGAGGTCTTATTTGTGAACTTGTGGTCTCGGGAGGTAATCCTGAAGATCTTGTTGAACAAAGAGGCCTCGAGGCAGTATCAGATACCTCGATACTAGATACCGTAATTCAGGAGGTGCTTTCGGAGAATCCTGATGCAATTTCTAGTTACCAATCAGGGGAAGAAAAATCTTTGAATTTTTTGATGGGGCAGGTTATGAGAAAAACAAAGGGCAAGGCTGAGGCGTCTGCCGTACGGGCATTTTTGATAGAAAAGCTCAAAGTCGGACCGACATGACCAAATTAAAACAGACGTTTTTCTTTGTAACGCTTTTGGTATTTGTTCTCCTTGGGTTGGGCGTAGCCCTTTTACCCAGCTTGATCGGGAGTGAGGCAGTTCGTTCTGAGCTCATGGCGGCAAGTGCTCAAGCCACGGGTAGAGAAGTGAAGTTTGGGGAGCTTAGTTTCAGCTTTTCACCACCAAAACTGCAGATAGATGATGTGTATATAGCGGGGGAAGGTACTGACGCAGGCCCTTTTCTTAAATGCCGCAAGATTGAACTTAGGTTCTCTCTGCTCTCTATCCTCGCACTTGCTCCCGTGGTTGATTCGTTGTTGGTTGATGGAGCGGAAGTGCATCTGATTAAAACCCCGAAAGGGATACTTTTTCCCGGCTCCCAAAGAGTAAATGGCCAAGAAAAAAACCAATTATCCGATAGCGATCTTTCGTCATCTGATTTGTCTGAACCGGCCAAATCAAACTTTGAGTCATCCCCAGTCGTTGATCGGGGGTCTGGGGCTTCATTCGACAATGATTTTTCGGATTCTTCGGCTCTTAAGGTTGCAGTACAATATGTTTCCTTACGGGATTCAAGTCTTAAATTCGAAGATCGTACGAAGGCATCCGACTTCATAATAAGCATCCTAGATATCTCTGCAGAAGCGGAGGGTGATTTATTTGCGAATAATTTAAGCTTTGAAGTCGAGGGTCGATTCGACTCAGGCGGTGAAATCTCCGTCAATGGAGAATTAACTCAAGATTCACTCGTCGAGATTTACTCTGTTTTTAAGAAGGTTGAAATGGCTACTTTCTCGCCGTACGCTCCCTCCGAATTAAGTGCTTTGGAGGGACTCCTTTCGGGAGGAGTGAATTTTTTTCGGGGGAGTGAAGACCGAATTGAATTTGATCTCGATCTGGAAAGCGGAAAGCTCCAAATAGAAGATATAAAAATGAGTGGCTTTTTATCGGCAGAGGGCGATCTGTCGGGGACAAGAAGTTCAGGGAGCGGAGATTTCAAGATCGATGCTACCGAGGCAAAACTCGAGTACGGAACCATCTTTAGAAAACCTGTAGGGATCCCGGCAATGGCTGCCGGAAGGCTTAGTAATCGCGATGGGGTTTTGAATCTAGAGGAGACAAAACTTAAAATCTCATCCTTGGAAGCTGAGGTATCAGCCCTTATCGACGGGGACGCAAGCGTCCAAGTAGACGCTGAGAGGTTCTCCATAGATCCTTTGTTGGATTTATTTTCTGATCTCAAAGAACTTGGAATCAAAGGGGGAGCGTCCTTACAAAAATTTAGCGTACTGGCGGGCTCGAAGTTTAGAATTGGAGGTCAGGCGAGGCTTCATGACGTCAGTTTTTCTCCCTTTGAAGGGGCTTCACCGATCTTCATCAACGCCGTTGTACAAGGCGGTCCGGACAGTCTTACCGGGAGTCCAGTAGTACTCCAGGTTGCTAATGAAACCCTATCTCTGGATTTAAAGCTCGATAGATTAAATAGTGCAGTACCGAGGTTATCTTTGCGAGGAGGCGGTAAAGATATTGACAGTCGAGCCTTATTGATTGCAATGGGTCAGCCTGGCGACGTTCTGAGCGGACCTCTGATGTTGAGCGTTGATTTAGCAACTTCCCTGGACGAAAATTTTCTTACCAACCTGGCTGGAGAGTTAGGATTTGAGATTCGACCGGGGAAGCTCAGGGGAGTCTCGCTGCTGGAGGACACCTTGAGTCAGCTAGGGTTTATCGGGTCAACAGTTTTAGGGATTTCCTCCGTTAGCGAACAAGCAACGGATCTAGAAAAACTGTATGGCGATGAATTCGAAGTCCTATCGGGAAGTTTTAAGATTCAGGACGGGATTGCTGACAAAAAAAATCTTCGTTTGGTTTACCGGGATTACGAGGTATCGCTTGATGGAAATATAGTCCTGGAAACTCTTGCGTTGGATATGCAAGGAAATATTTCTTTAAGCGGGAAAGCT
>CAYOGP010000119.1:0-6583 GCA_964403555.1 uncultured Spirochaetales bacterium
TTATAGTCGTTCCCGACGTGCTTAAGTCCGATGAGATCGCCCTTTATAAAACAAGAACAAGCGCTGTTGTTCGAGGGGAATACCCTAACGAGGCCAAGGGGCGACTCATGCGTGATATTCGCGTGGCGAAAGGGCTTGTGCCAACCCCGGACGACCCCGAAGATGAAATGTGGAAAATCTTGAATCCTGATAGATTCGACATAACTTTCAGGGACTTTCTTTACACGCCGAAGATACTCGATGTGCTGGAACTTCTTTTGGGACCTGATTTGATTTGCTTTCTTTTAATGGTGATTTATAAACCTAGAAAAATCGAAAGCGTTCATCCATTACACCAGGACGCTTATTACTTTCCTTTCGGACCTCATGACAATATCCTTGGAGTTTGGGTGCCACTGGATGACACCGATGAAGATAATGGTGGCCTCCAAGTTATACCCGGTTCCCATAAAGGATCTCTAAGGGAACATGAAATGCCAGGGACTCTGACCAATGCATTTGCATATGAGGTGGAGAATGCTCGTTCTAGTCCCGAAACAGTTGCCCTTAAGGTTCGGGCAGGGAGCGCAGTTTTTTTTCATTCACGTTTGATGCATACCACCAGAAGTAACTTCAGTGAGAAAATGAGAAGGGTTCTGACACTACATGCATGTAGTGCGCAATGCACTTTGCAACCGGATGCAACGATAGATGAGCTCGGAATGACTCTGGTCCGGGGTAAAACGCACTCTGGTTGTGTACAACCGAACCTGAGCGCATCGTTGGCGGTGAGCTTGGGAGATGATGCTCTAAATCGTCCCTAATAATTCAAACTTGATTGCTCGGGGCTCTCAAAGACAAGTACGCAAGGGCGATAGCTGGCGATCTTCTTGATTTCCTTGTCTGCTTGCGTCTTGGCCGTTGTTTAGGCCTTTCCGTGCCGGAGAAGTTTTCCGGGAGTGTTTCCTGTGCACTCTCCTTCTTCGAAAGTAACCTCTCCATTCACGAGTATGGCGCGGTAGCCTTTACTTCTTTGTACGCGTCGCCATCCTCCACCCGGGAAATCGTGGGCAACCTCGCCGACCCAGCTCGGATCTACGTCGAGTGCGTCGAGATCGTAAACGACAACATCCGCGGGGGCTCCTTCTCTTAAAACACCTCTGTCTTGAAAACCTGCCGCGTGGGCTGGCAAGCAGCTTAAACGGTAATGAGCCTCCTCAAGACTGATCTTCTCTTCATCCCGAACAAGCCACATCAAAAAGTCAGTAGTGAACGAACCACCGTTGAAGAATTTTGTGTGAGCGCCACCATCTGAAACTCCTGGAAACGTGTAGGGCGAAGAAAGGATCATGTCCGCCATGTGGTCGGCATTAAAGCCTCGGTTGGGTCCCAAGAATTCCACTGCGAGTTCGCCTTCTAGGGAAACGTCTATAAGAGCGTCGACGACCGATTTGTCTTGCTCTTGAGCAATTTGTTCGAGAGATTTTCCTACGTAGTGTTCAAGCTCGGGTCGCTCGCCAACATCTTGTACCAAAAGTTTTCGAATAGGACCGCCGACTCCTCCTTGAACTTCTTGGAATCGAGACGCAGCGCCTTCAGTTTCTTCTCGTATTCGCTCGCGAAGACCAGGGTCTCGAAGTTTCTTCATCCTCTCTTCTACAGATCCTGTTGTGGCTTCGGCCCAAGCAGGACTGTGATCATAAAGATTCCAATCTGCCAGAGTAAAAGCGAAACCAGTTCGAATGGTGCCACCCTGTCCGAAAATTCGTCTACCTTCGCGTTGATTGCTTTCGAGCCATGCAATTCTCTTCTCATGGATGCGAGCTACCTTCGGACTGACCGGAACGACATTGTGTAGGACCGGCCGACCACTAACAGCAGCAAGTTTCTCCTGGAATTTCAGATCTTCTTTCATATTCCCGGTGAATTGAGTGATTTGGATGAATCCCTCGTCACGTTCTGCCAGTACTTCGGCAAGGGCCAGAATGTCTTGGTCGCACATGGTATCCGTTACCATTGGAGAACCATCATAGTCTGCCTGCGTTGAGTGTTCGCCCAATCTTTGGATCGAGAAGCCGCAAAGCCCTGCATCCATTCCCTGATGTAAAAGGCGCTTCATCTCTTTTTGCTCGGCCTCAGTAGCGGATCTTGTTTTGGCTTCCTCGAGTCCCATCACATAGACCATCAAGGATGCCGTAGGCATGTACTGAAGGCAGTTGACACCTTTGGGGGCGCGATCGAGGGAGTCGAGATACTCGGGGATGGTCTCCCAATCCCATTCCATTCCCGCCTTCATCGATTCGAGCGGAATAGCTTCGGTACGAGTCATTGTCAGCATAGAACGCTCTCGGAAATCTTTTTTAACCGGCGCAAAGCCAAACCCACAATTCCCTAGCACAACAGATGTGACTCCATGCCAGCCGGAGATCGTGCACCAAGGGTCCCAACGGATTTGGGCGTCGTAGTGGGTATGAAGATCAACAAAGCCAGGGGCGACGATATGTCCTTCTGCATTAATTGTTTGTTTCGCCGAGCCCTGAGGGCGCCCTCCAAGTTGGACAATTTTCCCGTCACGAATGAAGACATCGCCTTTGTAGCGAGGGACGCGGGTCCCATCGACAATTGTCCCTTCGCGTATTTGGACGTCATAGGTATGGTTGCTCATCGGTGTACACCTCCATCGACTACGAACTCACTGCTCGTGCAGTAAGATGATTCATCTGAAGCCAAGAACAGAGCAAGGTTAGCGACTTCCTCCGCCTGGGCGGCGCGTTTCATCGGAATTCCCTGCACGATCTTGTCCTTCTTTCCTTGCTTAATCCACGGAATCTCTTCCAACATGACGGTTTCTATAAGCCCAGGGTGGATCGAATTTACTCTTACATTGTGTCGACCCAGCTCTGCGGCCGCCACTTTGGTCATACCCCGAACAGCCCATTTTGTAGCGCTATAGGCCATCGTGTAGGGTTGACCTTCGAGGCCCGCTACCGAAGAAATATTAACGATCGAACCTTTTTGCTGTTCCTTCATCGGTGCAGCTACCGCGCGCATTCCCAAGAACACACCCGTCTGATTTATTGCGATCATACGTTCCCAATCAGCAAGGGAGGTGCTCGTGACTGAATCCGCCTGAAAAATGCCAGCGTTGTTAATAAGTACGTCTATGCGACCGAGACTCTGGATAACTTCGGAGACAACATTTTCCCACTCTTTCTCGCTGGTGACATCGTGATGAATGAAGCGACCACCAATTTTATCGGCACACTTTTCTCCATCTTCGTCCAGAATGTCTGTAAGTACTACGGTCGCACCTTCTCTCGCGAAGATTTCACCTTCTGAAGCTCCTTGTCCTCTGGCTCCACCGGTAATTATTGCAACCTTGTCTTGTAGTCGTCCCATCGATTTTTGAAGTTCTCCTAGGTGTTAGTATCTTTGATACCTTTCAGAGGTTATTGCCACTAACGCTACATGCTATCACGGTTACGCGGCAGCTTTTATCTCCAAGTGACTGAGTTTAGGAGCGACTTCTTGAATTATTAATTCTAAAGAGTGCTTCCAAGCCTCGGGGTTCTCCACGTAGTCGAACCCAAATACAGTCAGCATTCCGAAACCGCCCACGTCTTCATATACTTTCTCAAGCTTTTCTGCGACAGTATCGGGAGATCCGATAAGCCAGTTATGCTTCGCGCAATATTCCACAGTGACTTCGGAGTCCGGCACTGCGCTGTCATGCTTTAAGAAATCGAGGAAGCCAAAATTGCCCAAAAGGGGTAAGAAGTACTCTCGATTCATCCTCCCCATCGGTCCATTGACTGCGAGGTTATATGCCTCTTCATCGGTATCGGCCACGAAAATTTCACGCACTTGACGCCACTCGTTTCGGTCCGGAACGCGACCGGTTCTCTGGGCGCCTTCTTCAACGGAGTCCCAATGACTTCCGATATAGGTTGGGTTCAGATTAAGACTCAAGGGCATGTAGCCCCTTTCGCCAGCAAGTTTGAGGGTGTCCGAACCCTGGGAGAGCCCGGCGACACCAATGGGAGGGTGGGGCTTTTGCAAAGGTGAAAGATGAGGCTTGAGGGTTTCGAACATGGTTTCTTTTTTACTAACTGACCAATACTTCCCAACATGGTCGAAAGGTGCCTCCTCGGTCCATAGCCGAAGAATTATTTCTAACGATTCGCGTGTCATTTCACGGTTTTCGCCACCCATGCCGTCGACGTTAAACATTGCCCAGTCGCTGGGGAGTCCGCCCGCCGCAACTCCAAAATTAAATCGGCCCTCTGAAATATGATCCAAAACGCAAGCGCGATTGGCTAGTTCGGCGGGATGATGATACGGAAGAAGGAATCCACCGGGCCCAATTCGTAGGTTCTTGGTCTCCCGAAAAGCCTGAGCCACGAGCAAATCTGGTGCAGGGTTTGGCTCCCAGGGAGCGGTGTGGTGCTCCCCGATCCATGCCTCCGTGTATCCAAGTTCATCCAACCATTTCAGAACCTGTAGATCCCACTCCATTCCTTCTCGGATACCACGCTCAGGGGGATGTGATGGCATTGCAAAGAAACCAAAACGCATGAGGCTCTCCTTGGAGAAACTAGTTGCTTGGATGCTATCACGAGGCCCGGGCCTTGCGTCCTACTGCGCAAATTCAAGGGTCAAAAATCCGCAATTAGCGGGCTCCTGCACCTTAGGCTCCCCAGGAAAGGAAAAAAATGGGTCGGAATCAACCCACTTGGGCGCTATGCGCTCCGTCCACTGGCAGCATAACGCCACTCACGAATTTGGCTTCATCCGAGGCAAGAAAGAGTGCGGCGAAGGCTACGTCCCAACCCGTCCCCATCTCTCGGTTCAGAGGAACCATTGCATCTCGTTCGGAAATCACCTGTTCTTTTGCAATCCCTCGAGATTTTACATTCCCTTCAATTGCCATGGGGGTGTTCATTAAGCCAGGCATTATTACGTTCGCTCGGATGCCATGTTTCGCGTTACCTACGGCGAGCGCTTGGGTATAGGCATTAATGCCTGCCTTGGAAGTTTTGTAAGCAATCAACGGCAGAGAACAGATGGCCGCAATGGAAGAGATGTTTATTATCGAGCCTGATCTTTGTTCACGCATTACCGGTAGCGCTGCTTTGCAAGGCATGACAACACTCTTAAGGTTGACGTCAAGAATCCAGTCCCAGGTTTCTTCTTTAATATGCGCGGGACCGGCATCTCCTTCGGCAACTCCAACGTTGTTATGCAAGATATCAAGTTTCCCGAAAGCCTTAGAGCAAGCCGCGACCATCTCCTTACAACCATTCTCAGAGGTTGCATCGGTTTCGTAGGAAGCGGCCTCTCCACCCTCTGAGTGGATCATAGAGACGGTATCATCGGCAGATTCGATTCTTCGGTCGACTACGAGTACACGTGCTCCTTGCCGAGCAAAGGTGATCGCAGTAGCCCTACCGTTACCGATAGTGTCTCCGGGTGTTTGTCCGCCACCAACGACAATCGCGACTTTCCCTTCGAGTCTCCCAGCCAATGTGCTTCTCCTGTTAGTTTGCCTGAATTATACCGCCGTATAGCCACCATCTACGGGAATGACTGCACCGTTGGTAAAGCTGCTTTCGTCGCTTGCAAGGAACACCGCAAGATGAACAACCTCATCGGATCGACCGATGCGTCCTACGAGATGAGCGTCCCCAACGGCTTTAAAGAAGTCCTCTTTGGCGATGTCAAGGTTTTCTAAGTATTTGAGTGGCATCGGCGTGTCGATAGCGCCCGGAGCGATCGAATTAACACGAATCTTGTGTTGCTTGAGATCATTTGCGAGACATCGCGCGAGTTGTGCCACACCTGCTTTAGAAGCACCGTATCCAGCCATGGAATCAAAACCTACTAGTCCGCCTGTAGAACTGATATTTATGATTGAACCGCCATCTCCTTGATCTGCCATGTGTTGTGCAGCCAACTGAGTGAGTCTGAAGGTTGCTCGCACGTTAACATTTAGAACAAGGTCGAGTTCTTCCATCGTATGGCTGAGAAATGGTGCACCAACCATTGCGCCGTGGTTGTTGTAAAGAACGTCGATACGGCCGAATGCATCTAGAGTGGTCTTTATAATTCTCTGAAGATCACCTTCTACGGTAACATCCGCAGGTACGTACAAGACGTTCCCCTCGTGAGCTTTCATAGCGCTCGCCAGCACGGTGGACCCGTCATCACCCAAGTCACTCGCGACGATTTTTGCGCCTTCCGCTGCAAAAAGTTCGACAGCTACTTGCCCCTGTCCTCCGGTCGCTCCCGTAATAATGCATACTTTGTCTTGAAGTCTTCCCATTTTTTCCTCCTGCTGGGGAGCCAGCGTACCATCAAACTCGCTTCCCCGCGGGTTTTGTGAGGGTTTGTCGGTAAAACGAACTTTCAACATATTTATTTTGCTTGGGGCGACACAGTAGCCGAGGTGATGTGAACTAGTCCTAGTTCAAGAAGGTTCCACTGCAGATTATCATGGATATTCTCCAAAAGTAGGGAGATGACTAGCGCATTTCTAGGAAAGCTATGCTTCAAATTGGTGGAGACTTAGGAAATGAAAAAGCCTGGACTTTTTACACTATCCGAA
>CAYOGP010000120.1:0-6504 GCA_964403555.1 uncultured Spirochaetales bacterium
TATAAATCCCTCGTGGTGATTTTTATCGGCTCCTCCGGAAGCTCTTTTGCTATATCGAAGAGTTTTCTTGCCGAGACGGTTAATGACCCCCCCTCCGATATTGTTGCTGGAAGAACCCCACGGATTCCTATTTCTAGGTCTGTAGCTGCTAGCTCAAGTCCTCCATTCTTCTTTTTGTCTTGAATCGCAGTTATTAGGACGTTTGCCAAGATAGGCATTGTGCTGCGCTTTTCTACAATCGCCTGGAGCCGGCTTAAGCCTCTGACCAGCTGACTCTTTTCTATTTCTAGCTTCATTCCGTTCTCCCCTTCCTATTCTTCTAAGGGATTACTTTATGATAATGAGAGTAGAGTAAGCCGACATTGACAGAACTGACCAAAAGCCATGAATTTTCACTCTTTTTAGTATCTCATTTTCGTCGTGATTATATAGCTTAGTGAAGGCCCAAAAGAATCTTAATAATAGTTTAACCTCTCTCCTATAGTACCAAGATTAAACTTTCTTTTTCCGTAAGAAGGGTATTCGAGTATTGACAGAGTTTAGGGGGCGTAGTTAGCCTTGCCTTCTTCTTTCGGAGTCTCATTTAATGAAACGGACCTATCAGCCCAGTCGTATAAAACGTCGCCGCCGGCACGGCTTCCGAGCGAGGATGAAGACCCAAGCGGGCCGAAGCATTCTAAAGAGGCGCAGAGCGAAAGGGCGGAAACGCCTAGCCGCGACAACGCCGTCAAAATAAGAGAGACAGGTGACGGGGTTACCACGGGAATTCCGCCTACGGAAGCGAAAGGACTACTTGAGGGTTCAAGGAAAGTCTGAACGCTCACGGTCGGCTCACTTCATCCTTCTGGCAGCAAAACAACCGGGAACGGTTCAAAAAAAAGCTAGATTAGGGATTACAGCGAGTAAAAAGATAGGCAACGCAGTGGCGAGGAATAAGGTTAAACGGGGGATTAGGGAGTTCTTCAGGATAAGGCGGGAAGAAGTCCTAAGTAAAGACTATGTAATAATAGCTCGAAGGGGATCAGCGTTGCTGCGGAGCGGGGAGATGAATAAAGAGTTAGATGGTTTGTTCAGGTGAGAATTTTTCAAAAAAGTCTGATGCTGTTACTAAATGTTTACCAACGAGTATTATCCCCCTATCTAGGTCCCAATTGTCGCTTTATTCCAACGTGCTCCGAATATGCAAAAGTAGCAATCATGAAATACGGATCTTTTAGAGGACTGTGGCTCGCGGTAAAACGATTGTTGCGATGTCACCCATTTTGTTCGGGAGGATATGATCCGGTTCCTTCAGAGACCAAGGAATGGCAGATAGGAGATTCGAGTTAGTGGATCGGAACTTTCTGCTTGCAATAGCACTCTCTTTCGTCGTCTTGACTCTTTGGACGGTTATGACCTCAACTGAGAGACCGGATTCGCCGCAGTATCAGGCTGAGCGTGAACCAGCTGTATCTTCTGGAGCGAACAACGAGCCTCGCGAGGAAAGCAGCCAAACACAGCATGACCAATATTTTGCGGGTAAAGAGATAGAGACCAAAAGCCCGGAACCTCAAACAACTGCATTACGAGCAGAAATTGAAACATCCCTATACGAATCAACGTGGACAACGGCAGGTGGGGGTCTCCTCCGCTGGGACCTCTTAGACTACGCTACTAATCCTCCTTTACAAGAACGTGTGTCTTTAGCGACGACGCATATTAGTGTACCCCTTGCTCTCGCTACTCCTCTCGAGGGTCTCGGCTTTGGGGATCTAACGAAGGCGGTTTACGACCTTAAAGAAAAATCAGAACGTAGTCTTCTTTTTGAATTGATACGCGGGGGAGTCCGCGTGCGGAAACGGTTTGAGTTTGAGGAAGATACATACATCGTAAAAATGACATTTGAGATCGAAAACCGAGGGGAACGTCACGTACGCCCAACCTTTCAAATCAGGTGGCCAGCTCAGCGGTTGGACGGTACGGATTATGCAGAGCTGTCGCTCGCGGCGTGGCATGATGGGACGTTGGAAACGGGCCTTTTAGGCCCATCGGGCGGCTTTCTTGGAATTGGGGGCCCTCTTGAGAAAAAAGAGCAGTTCTTAGAAAACACTCATTGGGCTGGTTCTCAGTTTAGGTATTTCGTCGCAGCAATGATCCCTGAAAACCACCGGGATGCGTCAGCCCGCTTTGAACCATTTGCGGGAGGGCTTTTCGGAGCTACAGACCTTGCTTTTCAGGCTGTGGATATTCCGCCCGGGCAAAGTATCACACGAAATATTAAAGTTTATATAGGGCCGAAAGAAGGGAAACGGCTTTCTCGAGCGGGCGCGCACCTCGAGGACGCGGTTCCAAAAGGTTGGTTTGCACCCTTAACAAACTTTTTCCTATGGTTTCTCGATAAGTTACACCAGTTTATACCGAACTACGGTGTAGCGATCGTGGTGCTAACGATTTTAGTTCGTGTTCTCATGGCACCTATTCTGGCAAAACAGATGAGATCTATGAAGCGGATGGGAGAGCTTTCGCCGCAAATGAAAGAGATCCAGGCGAAATTCGGTGATGATCGCCAAAAGCAATCGGAAGAAATGATGAAACTTTACAAGAAGACGGGCTTCAACCCGTTGGCCGGCTGTTTCCCGATGCTGCTGCAACTGCCTGTATTTATTGGACTATTTTATGCTCTCCAAGGGGCGATCGAATTAAGACATGCTCCGTTCGTCGGCTGGATAACGGATTTATCTGCCCCAGAGACGCTCTTCGTATTGCCGGGAATTGAGCTCCCTATAAGAGTCCTCCCTTTACTTATGGGGGGTAGTATGATCATCCAAACAGGCCTTACACCAAATACGACGATGGATCCGGCGCAAGCAAGGATGATGAAATGGATGCTTCCAAGCGTATTTACTGTGATGTTTTACCAATTTGCCTCAGGCCTAGTGTTGTATTGGCTAGTAAGCAATCTTCTCGGAATCCTTCAGCAGTGGTATACCAACCGATCAAAGACAACCGCGTCATAAAATGCAGGAGTAGAAAATGTACGATCCCAAAAAAGAAGCTAAGGAATTTATCGCCGACAACGCACAGGAAGCGATTGCGGCAGCAGTGGCATTCTTTGGACTTTCAGAATCCCAACTCAAAGTGGTTACTCTTGATTCTGATGCAGTATCAGGTCTTGGAGGTCGAACCTTAGTGGTCGCGAGGGCTAGTAATGGCAATACCGGAGCAAGAAGGGAGGCTTCACACGAGTTGAAGTCCGCAGGAGAAGGGAAGAATCCCGAACCACCTGCCGAACCTGAAATTGAACTTGCAGAAGAAGAAAACCGAGAGCCCTCAGTTGGGACGATTAAGGGCGAGATCAATGAAACAGGGGACTTTCTTAAGGGTGTTGTGGAAAGACTCGACGCAGGTCCGTTTGAAATAGAGCAGAACGAAGAAAAGGATCTCGTGATTTTCAATTTGTCAGGCCCTGCCTCAGCACGGATAGGCTCCGGCGATGGTCGGGCGGCCGACGCGCTGCAACTTCTTGTAAATCAGGCCGCATATAGTTTCGAAGAAGATCCCAAGCGGATCGTGGTTGATACAGAGGGAGATGCAGAAGAGAGAGAGGATCTTTTGGCGAGAGCAGCGGGGAAAGCTGCGAAACGGGCCCTGGATACGGGAAGATCTGTCGCCCTGGAGGCCATGAACCCCCGAGATAGGCGCTTGGTCCATATCGCCCTTAGGGATAACGAAGAGGTAGCGACTTTAAGTGATGGTGAAGGCAGATACCGGAAAGTAATTGTAGTACCTAAGGGAACGCCAGATTTTGAAGAAGCCCGCAGGTCGAGCAAGGAACGGAACGACTAGCAAGCTACCAAGGACCGAAGGGTCGACGTTCCACGTGGAACGGGAGTTGGATAGGGTGGTGTCATCGGAAATAACAGGTGGTCTGAAAACTCTCCTTGAAAAATTTAATCACGCTAAACACCTTGGTGGGGAGCTAACCAAAGAATCCCAAGAGCGGCTAATGCACTTCTCCTTGTTGGTGGAGGCCTGGGGGGAGCGAATTCAACTTACTTCTCGCCCATCTGCGAAAGAAGTGATGATCCACCGAGTCTTCGATTCGCTTCACCTTTCACTGTATCTACCCCTCTGGTCTTCGTTGTCTGATATTGGCTCGGGGGCGGGCTTTCCAGGAATCCCCCTGGCCTGTCTCTACCCGGAACGTCATGTATTGTTGATCGAGTCACGAGAGAGAAGGCACCATTTCTTACGCCATGTTAAGCGAGAGCTCGGGTTGTCACGGATAAAGTGCGTCAAGGGTAGAGCAGAGAGGCTGAACCCGGAACCAACTTCATTGGTATTAGCTCAGGCGGTTGCGTCTCCGGACAAGGCTCAGACCTTCTGTCTGCCTTGGGTAGCCAAGGGGGGCTGGCTGGGCATTCCTCTCTCTCAGCGACAAAAGAAGCCTAAAGTTAGGGCAGGTCAATTCTTACAAGAGCATACCTACCGTTTTGAGGCCTTCGATGGTCGTCAGAGAGCTATTTGGCTTGCACAGGTCCCCAGATAGTTGTCGAAGAGCTAGGGCCTATGGTACAAGACCTCTGGGGGATATACTTCGTACTCAACAGATACTGCGGTATCAGAATCCCCCAGGGGGTCTAGGCTATTCAATTTGAGCAAGGAAAAGATTTGCCTACCTCGGCACGTGTAATTGCCGTGGTAAATCAGAAAGGAGGAGTCGGAAAGACTACGACAGCAGTCAATCTAGCCGCGTCGCTTGCTGCATCTGATTGGGGAACCCTTCTAATCGATTTGGACCCTCAAGGGAATGCGAGTAGCGCCTTCGGTTGTCGTCAACCGAGAGTTCAAGTTTATGATGCCCTCCTTGGCCAAAAAAGTTTTAGGGAGGTGGCTATACAAACGGCTTTGCCTCTCTTGCAGTTAATTCCTGCAACTCCCGATCTTGTTGGTGCCGAAATAGAGCTTGTACCTCTGGAAGACAGATCTGAAAGGCTTAAAAAAGCCCTAGTTCCCTGTGCGGATAAATACAATTTCATTTTTATCGATTGTCCCCCGTCTCTCGGTCTATTGACGCTAAATGCCCTTTCCGCCGCGGACTCTGTACTTATCCCTATGCAGTGTGAATATTACGCCCTTGAAGGGCTCGCTCATTTGATAAAGACCATCTCGCGGGTCCGTGAATATTCCAATCCACACCTAAAGGTGGAAGGCATCATCTTTACTATGTTTGATCCGCGGGCAAATCTAAGTCGTCAAGTAGCGGAAGAAGCCCGAGAATTTTTTGGAAACGAAATTTACAAAACTGCGATTCCGAGAAACGTGCGATTAAGCGAGGCGCCCAGCCACGGGAAACCTGCCCTTTTATACGATTTGCGGTCCACGGGCGCCCAGGCCTATATCGAGCTAGCAAAAGAGCTGCTGGTTCGAAACGAAGTGTCTTTCCCGCGTAGACTTCCTCCAAGCCTTTCAAAAATTTCGTTAACCCCTCAACAAGGAGTGCCGGATGGCATCTAACAACAAGGCGTTAGGCAGAGGTCTGGAAGCTCTTCTGCCAGACAAAGAGAGTTCCTTTGCAAATTCGCAAGAGGCTGACAGGACTGCAAAGAGAGAACTAAGAGTTGATCAAATCCGGCGTAATCCGGATCAGCCCCGTCGAGCCTTCGGCGATTCGGAATTATCGTCTTTAGCGGAGTCGCTATCTAATCATGGAGTCATTCAGCCGGTGGTGGTGCGAAAGCTCTCGGTCCATACTGATGAACAAGTCACCCATGAACTGATCGTAGGAGAGCGTCGCTGGAGAGCAGCCAAGCAGGCGGGATTGGAGAAGATCCCAGTTACGATATCAGACTTAGCACCCAAAGAAGTGCTTGAGGTTGCATTGGTAGAAAATGTTCAGAGGCAGGATCTCAACCCTATGGAGTTGGGGCTGGCTTTCCGATCTCTAATAGATTCGGGTGCGAGTCAGCAGGAGGTAGGGTTAAGGATTGGTTTAGATCGCTCAACTATTGCTAACCATCTGAGGATTCTGGAATTGCCACGGAACTTTCAGGAGGATATAGAACAGGGTCTGCTCACCATGGGTCACGCGAAAGCTCTCCTGCAGGTCACCAATCCGGAAAGGCGCTTGGTCCTTCGTGATCGAATCTTGCGAGAGGGTCTTTCGGTTCGTGCCGCGGAAGACCTTGCTCGCGATCTAGGATCGGCTAGCCCTCCCAATAGACGCCAATCAGCCACGTCGATTGATCCGAATCTTGAGAATCTGGTTTCTAGCTTAAGGGACCGACTGCAAACGAAGGTGAAAGTATCGGGAAAACCAGCCAGAGGGAAAATCGAAATTGAATTCTATGGGGAGTCTGAGCTTTCAAGGATTGCAGAAGCAATATTAGAGCGGATCTGACAGACATGGGCACGGAAGTAGGGAAAATACTGGTTCCATCGGGAGTCACTTTCTGTGGATCAGTCGGATTTTTTGGAAATGGCCACATATCTGGGTTGCTACGTGGCTCGGTCTTCGCGCAAGGT
>CAYOGP010000121.1:0-6484 GCA_964403555.1 uncultured Spirochaetales bacterium
TTTTTCCGCTGTCTTCATGCATTGTTCGAGTTGGATTGCCCCCGTACTTTTCGAGGCAATAAACTCCTCAAATCCCGTAATAGACGCTCCCACTTTTTCTAATGTTTTTCGCAGTAGTTCAGGGGATTCGAGGTCGTAACTTCTCCATCCAGTGCCCCAGCCATTGACGTAAATAGACATCAGAAATGGTATTTCTAAGCGCTGATTTTTGGCGAAAAGAAATGCACGATGCGCGAGGTCCGAGTTTAGCAATCGGTTGGGGCTTCGAAACGGAAGTTTCTGAAGTGCAGCATACTGCCGAGCCGCGGCGTAGTACATCCGCGCCTTACGGTCTGCGGCTTCTGAGGGCGGGCGACGTTGCATGTCTGATTCGACATTCGATGATACGCCAAGAGTCTCGTAGCTTAGGGTGTAAGGACGAAAGTCAATTTGGACTTTATAGTCGCGTGCGACCTCTAAGGTCGGCCGAATCGATATGTACGCGTGAGGAGACTTTATATCGATGAAAACCTGCATAGTTGTCTCACTTTCGAGTGCCATGATACGCTGCCATTCGTCAGCTTCACTCAGTATCCGGTCGGCAGCATCTTCGAAAGAAATAGGTGTAACCGAGTCGTTCTCGTTTGGCTTGGTTGTCATTTGAAGTCTCCCTGGATGTTAAGTTCAAAGTTTTAATTGGACTTTAATCAAGAGTATTGGGTATCTAATTGGCTTGTATTTCCATCAATCGAGAAAAACAATTCGTGTCTTCAAGTAATAGCTCTAAGCGTTTTTTGTCGGATGCTTTAAGTGTGTTGAACTTCCGGATTAAAGTATTGAGACATTTAACATGGTATTTGAAAACCGGTTGAGTGTATCGATGTCCGTCTAGGTGTGTTGTGAAATTATTCTCGTTATTTGTGAAAGCATTCGCGTTTGCTTTGAGATAAGGAAGATAGATTCTCCCCGCCATTGTCAATAACTTCTTCAGAGTCTCCGAAGGTTGGTCGTGGTCGAGCCATGTGCCATCAACGCCAGAAGTGTCAGCTAGTCGCATTAGCCAAGATATTGTTCGGGGAGCAATTTTTCGCATTACAGCTCCTGGCGAAAGATCATGCATGAGCGTTACGAGCTGGCCGTATAGGGCAAAGTCGGCGATAGACGGCCGCGTGCCAAATAGAAATTTCTCATTGCCTACGAAGTCCTCGAGACTTTCTAGAACATCTCGATATCCCATTTCTAATAAATCGGTGTGTTCCGGTAGGCAGCCAAATAATTCCATCCGGTTGGTTTGGCGTTCTAGAAAGGTTGAGTAGTGCCTGTCGAGCTCCTCAGCGCTCGATGCAACAAGAGTGTCGTCCATTACCCAGCGTGGCCCATAAAGGCGATCAATATCGTAGGAGAATCGATAGTGAAAAACCATTTTGCACAACCATTCATCTGCCATATCTTCAATCAAGTACGCTAGAAAGGCTAAAGCTGGATCAGTCGGGAAAATGCTTCTAGCGTTTGAAAAAATGTCTTCCAAATCCTGTGCGATGAAGGTGCTATCCACTCGATAAGCACCATCGGGATATTGCAAAACCGGCATTAATCCGGGGTTAAGGGTTCTAGTCTCTTCAAAGAATTGGGGAAATCGGCACAACCATACGTGGGGAATATGCCGGTAGCGCAGGATCGCCCTTAGTTTTACGGTGTAAGGAGATAACTCGACACCTATAAGTCTATATTTTTCCATGATTACATTAAGTACTCGGTTACTGGCTGTTTTTTTAATTCTTTTTTTGGCTAGATACTACATCGACCAATACGGCAATAATCAAATTTAATACAGTGATAGATCCTATAGCAACGAAACTGTAAAAATAGATCCAAGACCACCAAAATGTTTCCTGTAATGGCAGCATTACCTGTTCCCAACTTGACAAGGTTAGGACTTGTACCAGGGTAATCATCGCCATTCCCAAATCTTTCCACCTTTCCGGATCCTCGGTCGAGAATAAGATTGCCCCAAAAGAAGCGTAAATGTAGAGGATTATGAATAGTAATAGTGCTACGTAAAAAACTCTCTTTATGGATAGAAATAAAGCTTCAATTAGTTCTTTTAGCTCGGGAACCGCCGAAATTAGTCTTAAAACTCTGAAAATGCGAAGCAATCTCAATAACAAAACAGATGAACTTGGTCCCACTGGAATTACCGAAACCAATACAATAAATGTGTCGAACAGGTTCCAGCCATCTCTAAGGAATGACTTTTTTTCGGGCTCTCCAATGAATCTAATTGTGATTTCAACGATAAAAAAAAGCGTTATCAATAGATCAATAATTCGAAAGACCGTTCCATAAGCTCGAGTTGTTTCAAACGTCGAGGCTCCAATAACGAAAGCTGACAGTATGATTGCTACAATTACGATGCTTTGGAAGAGTTTATGTTCTTTAAGTCTGTAGAACGCGCTCGTTGAAAAATAGGTCTTCATGATAAAATGTTGACAAGAAAAACCAAATATGGAAAGTCAGGCTTTCGTTGTGTATTTAAATTTTCGATATAATTTGAGGATGTTGAGTTTCATTCTTGTTACCGTGGCTTTTGTATTGGTAGATCCCCAATTAGCGGAGGGTTCCGCTAATTGTTCAGCTGAAGACACACTTTATGCTGAGTCCCTTGGAGGTCATTATGTCCCCGAGGAAGCGTATGCCTTTGGTAATTTAATCCGACAACAGGTAGAAAAAAGAGACGTGGAGGGTCTGTTGAGTTTGTTCCGCGGAGAGCTTGCCTATGGACCTTTGCGTGAGTTTTCCTCTTCAAGGCCCTTTCACTCAACTTTTAGCCAGGTTTGGATCGATTCTGTTCGGAAATCCTCACCGCCTTGTTATCCGGAGGGTAGACATTTTATGCTGGGTGACCGAGGCGAAGTTTGGTTCAACAAGGTCAACGGTGAATGGACAATTGTTTCGATCAACCTTGCCTCGAAAGCGGCTTATCGGGATAGACGTAGACAGATGGAGAAGGTTCATGGAGGGTCTGAGGGTTCTATTGAGTTTGGTTGGAAAGTTGGCGAAACGATACTTCCTCCCCAGTGCTTCTCTCACCAGTGGGTGTCCGCTGAGAATTTTGAAGAAATTGCAGAAGAATTCGATGTTAGCCAATACAATATCTTCAACTTCCCGGGCGAGCTCTTTGGTAGAGAGATCCACTCATTCCAGCCTTTCGTTCCCAAGTGGTGTGGGTGGGCGGAGGGATATTGTCATCAAAAGAATGAAACCTGGTCTGGAAAAGGCAAGTTGTCTTTACATCAACCATTAAATACCTGCATTACTGAAGAAACAGCGATTACGGAACCAACTGAAAATACTCGTGGTGCTATTTATAACAAGATCGGAGTGCGCGAATATAAGTATTCTCTTTTGCGTGAAAACGCACTGGCTGCCTGTGACGATTTGGCGCCGGCTATTAGTTCTATATGTACAGCTTCTTATATTGTTGAGATTGCCGAAAGAACTAATAAATCAGAATATTGGGATTATGACTACGGAGTTTACGGCCTCTTTGATCTGCTCGAAGTTGGCCCAAGTGTAGTTCCTCTTAAATTTTTCCCTCGCATGACAGACGCGATCAAATTCTGGCAGATCAATTATAATTCTCTTGAATAGTAGTACACTTACATCTACGTCTTTGATTTAGGAAAAAGTTGAAGGGGTCCAGTTGCGCGCCCTCCGCGCGAGTCTTGAGTCAGTATCTTCACCATCAAAATTTGTCGATGTTGGGGAAAGTTGGGAAGAGTCGATGTCGATGAACGTATTAGCATTTATAACTGAATAGGTAATTTTGTTGATTACACATGTCGCAATCGGCATGACACCACAAATGGTACATAAGCAAAAATCTGCTGTTTCAGTACCGAATTTATATAACGAAACTTGGCTCTGGTCTTTTATTTTGAGGTCAAAATCTCCGGCTGGCACAGAAGTCCAAGCAGCGCGGTGTTTGTGACAGAGAGTACAACTGCACTCTCTAACAGGGATCCTTTCTGGTGGGTCGGGCCACCTAAGAAAGACACGGATGTTTCCGCAGTGGCAAGCTCCTTCGATGAGCTGATGTTTTGAAGAGTTTTTCATACCAGCCTCTGTGCAGGAGTAAATAACTTGCTGAAGTCGTTGGTGCTTGGGCTTTGCTTTAGTGTGATTGCGCTTCAATGCTTCCATCAAAGGCAAAACCAGAAGGGATTCTGCTTTCACCATCTACTTCTAAATCTGTAGAAAGTAAAGTTCCACAGTTAGAGCAAAACCTCTCAGCAAAAATCACAGGTTTGTCTTTTCGAGCTCTTACAAATTGTCCACTGGTCTCAAAAATTTTGACAAGTTGACTCCGTTGGGGTTCGACGGTTGATTTCCAGGGGGTCGTAATTGGTGAGATGGTCGATTGGCAATTAGAACAGGCCCAATTTTCATCTAACGGAACTGCACCAAATTGTCCGGTTAACGAGTTCTCGCTTTTAAGCGGTACCTGCTTAGTGGCCACTCGAGCCGATCTGATTTTATCTCGGTTCTGCCAAGTTTCGTCCTGATTGATTTCACCTCGTTCATTGAACTTAGCTCCATAGATCGTTTCAGCGACGTCCTGTGTAACTCGTCCTTCATCTATATCTTTTTGGACAAACTCGGGTGAGCGTAAGAAGGGGTCACCTAAACCTCCTCCACCGCAACTTTTCCCGAAATACATCTCGTCGTTACGGAAAGGTATGTTACTTCCCTTTCCTGGCATCGGATCCAGTGTTCCTTCGACTTGGTCTGCGCTAGTGGGAATTTTTCCTTCCTTGATAAGGTCACGAATATTGCTGCTCCGAATCAAGTGATTAAAGCCTGCTCCGCCCGGGAGGCCTCCGCCGTAGCCACGTCCAGGAAGCTCGCAACAACTTTGGAAGCTGAAGCAACTATGGTCTCCGCCTCCCCACAGAATCCAGGATGAGTCGAGTCCTTGTCCTCCTCGACGTTGTCCCGCTCCACCTGAATTTACATTGAGGCGGCGCCATAGGATCAAGACTGGCTCGCTAAGTTCATGAGTTTCGACATCGGGAAACCCGATACTGAGTGTCGATTGATAGCCATATACATCCTGACCATCGGCTACGGTTTGAGCGGGACCTCCGATTGCTACTGCGAGGTCCATGGGGAAAAATACAGACAAGTTGCCCTCCCGATTAGTTCCAAACCAGGCCGTTCCAGTGCTTGCACTTGAAGCTTGGCCGGCAGCTCGACTTCGGAGGAGGCTAGAGTCACTTGCTGAGCAGGCGTCTGAAATAAGGGTAGAGACCATGCGTGCAATCTTTGCGCCGGTCTCCATATGAGCGTTACTCACGGGGGCTGGATTCACGGGGTTTACAATTGTACCGGGCTCACCCCGATCAATATTGATGCACCTCCATATCCCTTCGTTAAAAGGAATATCATAGGCAAGCATGACCAGAATGGGTGAAATTGTGTTTCCCTCGATACCACCTTGTGCTCCATTTATAAAGCAAGGCACTTGTTCTCTTCCACTAAATCGGAAGTTCAAAGTGCCATTTTCTGCACGCATTTCAGCAAAAAGTTCGTATAGGTCTGGCGTACCTCTACCGTCATATTCGACCCATTCGTGAGTGGAAGATACGCCCTCGGGAAGTTCTGCTATTCGTGCCCGGAGTGCTTGTTCGCTTAAGTTCATGTTGTGGGCACTAATCTCTTCCAGGGTTTCGACACCATATTCGTCCACGAGAGCCAAGACTCGTTCGCCACCGGCCCGGCAGGCCGCAATAAGACTGCGAACGTCATTTACAAACGGGACTGGGGCTCGGAAGTTCAGTCCAACAAACCGTTCCCATTCTGGATCTATTATTCCATTTTTAGCTATTCGTGTGAGCGGGAACCGGACCGCTTCTTCGAAGCAGTCATACGCCGTTGGTGCCATGCCTCCAAGAGACGCTCCACCAACATCTATCAGATGTGCATTAGCAAAAGTCCAACCGATCAGTTCCTTATCTTCAAAGATGGGCATTATAATTCCCACGTCTGCTTGATGAAGGGCACCATTTGTATGTGGGTCGTTGCAGATGTAAGCATCGCCGGGTTCGATCTCGTTGCCTCGTTGTTCCACGAGTGCTTCTACTGCAATTCGAGAGCTCGCAAGATGGAGGAGGATGTAGCCAGCAGACCCTATCTGTTCACCTGCCCGGTTAAAAACTATTGTTGAAAAGTCCTTAGCTTCTGTCAGCGCAGGGGACCCCGAGGTCCGTACGAGTACCAGGGCCATCTCCTCTGCAATGTTGTCGTATGCGCAACGCACTACTTCTGCCGTGATAGGGTCTGGAGGCGCACCAGCTGCGGTTTGTTTGCCGTCACTTGTTGAGAAAACTTCGGTGGACATCTCGGACTCCTATCGCTGACCAAGGGTTATTCTAAAGTTCATGAATTCGTCTCGCTCGATACGTGAGCCTTCGGGTACGTAGATTGTAGTATCGCGTACATCAAT
>CAYOGP010000122.1:0-6422 GCA_964403555.1 uncultured Spirochaetales bacterium
TTATGTACTCCGCGGGGACCTTTGAATAAATCTCTTGCCACTGCTCTATCGACTGCTCAACTGTCCCACCAATAAAAATTCCTGATTCCTTCATATTTTGAACCCAGTCGGTATTCGGATCTTGATTAAACTGTGGGAAAAAGGGTCCATAGAAATTCTTGTAAATGTCCAGGTCGTACTCCGCAAGCTTCCTATCATAGTCGAGCTCGGACTCACAGATATGTGGCCAACGAACGATATTTTGATTTTGACCCAATATCATTTTCCGTCCGAGCTTCTCCGATTCTTCCACGTAAACGTGAGCATTTTTAACGATCCCATCCATTTGCATAAAGTACACGGGAATAAAACCGTGCTTTGCGCAAA
The DNA here is from genome assembly GCA_964403555.1 of uncultured Spirochaetales bacterium. GTDB lineage: Bacteria > Myxococcota_A > UBA9160 > UBA9160 > UBA6930 > UBA6930. Next base: position 367 of record CAYOGP010000122.1, read on the forward strand.
ACCGGATTGAGTCCACGCTCTTGCTTGCAGCAACCATCACCCTGGGATGGGGTGATTGATAGGGCTTGGGAACGACACAAATGTTTCGGACGTTTCCATCTGCATCTATTTCATTATGCCCGCCTGCTTCACTTGTAATTTTATATGCGGGATAGCCCTCAATCCCTGTTTCAAACGGGTAAGGAGCCTCGTAAAACTCTCCCTTGAGCTGGACTTCATCCTTCGTCCAACATTCGAGAAGCATCTCGGTTCTCTCTTCGAAAATCTTGCGGTTTCGTTCGTCGTTATCACTCCCATCAGAAACCGTGGCTGGAGTATCTGTGGCCTGCCCTAAAATATTTGCCCAACGTGATTGATAGCCACGTGCGAGGCCAACGAAGTAACGGCCCTTGGTAATATGATCGAGTATTGCTGTTTCCTCGGCTACTCGAATTGGATCTTGCGTCGCCATTACATACCCAAGTGCGCCCACGTTGAGCCTTTCTAGCTGACCTGCCCACCATGCATTCAAAACACCGGGATTAGGCCCAACCTCGTAACCCTCAGAATGAAGGTGGTGCTCAATCGTCGAGAAACCCCATACACCCAGCTTTTCCGCCGCCTTTGCTATATCCATCCAGCCGTGCAAAGCCTCGTGATAAAGATCCGCGTTTCGTCCGATAGGTCTTTGAGCCTTGCGACCTTCCTCGCCGTCCGCGGGAATCATCGGATACAACTGAATAACTACTTTTGGTTTAGCCATGTCACTTAATCTTTCTTTGACCGGAAGTTCGGCGTCCAGGGTTAGGTTAGAGCATACGATGAAGCAGCCTCCCGAGCCAACCAGACGGTGCCACTCGAGCTCATTTTTTGCGAAAACAGGAGAGCGGTCGGAAAAATCACGCCGGCAGAGCTCTAAAAGCATTTTTAAATCAAATAGATACAGAAAAAAAAGGAGGCCCTCGTAGATTTACACCTCAAAAAAATGTGGTGTGGTGCGCCTTAGTCCAAAGTCACAAAAATCGAAACCCTCGGCTCCTCACTTATCGCACGACTTATATGGCCTTGGCCAGTCGTGTCTTCCGCCAGAAGTATATCTCCCGAGTAGAATCGCCTTTTCGTCCCGTCCCCTACCTCTATCTCAACACCACCGCCCGAGAGAATCAGGATATATTGGCGACGAGGAGCATTGTGCCAGTCAAAGTCATAATCCGGTGTAGTCTCCCTAAAAATTATCCCGGAGGCCGACTCAAGTTCTGAGAGCTTACCAATATCGCCATGGTCATTGAGCGCAATCTCGATATCCTCAAAGTGCGATTGCTGATCTGATCCCGTGTAGAGACGAGTTACCTTCACTTTATTCCCTCCTCACAAGGCTAAATTCAGAGCGCCGGGCCTTAAAATAAACCGACGCCCTTAACACATCACTATCTCATTTTTTCCCGCCAATAATGCCCGACTGCATGAGAGTCGCGATCCGTTCTTCGTTGTAACCTAAATCTTTCAGAACGGAGACACTATGCTCGCCCAGTTCTGGAGGTGAAATTGGCTGTCTCTTGGGGAAGTCGCTGAGCTCGATTGGACTATTCACAACTCTCGTTCCAGGACTATCAGCCAGTTCGACAAATACACCGTTCGCTTCCATTTGGGGATCTCTCGCAACTTCATCCGTGGTCGCAATCGTTCCGAACGTAATATCATTTTCGTCAAGAACTTTTTGCCATTCCGCAGTAGGGCGCTTTCCAAACCAATCCTGAAGAATCTCGGCCAACGCTCCCGCATTTAAGCGACGGTTGTTGATTTCTTCAAAGCGCGGATCCTTCGAGAGCTCGGGACGACCAATCGCCTTGCAAAAACTGTCAAATTCCGTCGCCTCCTTTACAAGTACTAGGAAAAAGGAATCTCCATCTGACGTACGATAGTGATTCACCATAGCATTGGCAGGCTCAGATTGACTCGATGGCTTGAAGGTTGTCGCTCCCGATAAAGCGGCTTGAACAAGAATACCGTTGGACCATACACCATTTGACATAAGAGACGTTGAGACTTTAGTGCCTTTTCCTGTTCGCTCCCTCGCATAAAGAGCTAAAGCGATACCTCCAAACACTGACATTGCGCTCGGATGATCTCCCATTCCTGGACTAGACTTGGCGAGTTCGCCCTCACCTGGACGCACGACGTCCATAAGACCAGAACGAGCCCACCATGCCGTCGCGTCATAACCAGGCTTCTCTGTTTCAGTGCCTACCTCCCCATAACCCGTACCGTGAGCATAAATTAACCTCGGATTCTCCTGAGAGAGAAGGTCATACGTAATTTCGAGTTCTTCCAAAACAGAGGGGTGATAATTTGTGATAAAAATGTCCGCGTCACGAACAAGATCTAACAGAACCTTTTTTCCCTCTTTCTTTTTGAGATTAATGACTACACTCTTTTTGTTCCGACTATCAATTTGCCAGCAGTAGTTCTCTTCACACTCCGGGTTGGGAGCAAGGTTTTTTAAAAGCCTATATGGATCTCCAACTCCCGGAGGCTCAACGTGAATGACATCAGCTCCAAAGTCCGAAAGAACCGTACCAGCGGCGGGTACGAAAACAAAAGTTGCAACCTCGACCACTTTTAAGCCTTCTAATAAACCGCTCATTAAACATCTCCTTCATTCAAAAACGCTTTGCCTCTAGATATCATGGCTCTTCTGTAACCTCTAAGACTGAAGCCGTCTCGGGAAAGCTCAAGGAAAGAGCCTTTCTTAACATTGGTTTACGTGCCTCTTCTGTGCCCGCCTTGAGAGCAATTGCAATTGCTCTCCTAGTCTCATTAGAGATTTCAGAGATTGACTTTGCAAAGTTTTCATCTCCAATGCGGGAGAGTAGCTCCAACAAAACGGTACCATGTTGGCGAAATGCTGTTCCTTTAATAGAGATCGTGTAGTCAAACAACTTATGAAGCGCCTCTTCTTCATGTGCCTCGGCGCGAGAGAGCCAGTCAAGATAATCGAAGCCCGATTCCTCTGCGGGAGCAAATAAGGTACTCGCGACCCAGATACCTGTGGCTGTTCTTGCCACTCCATGCTCAGGAGCTTCTTCCTCGTAACAACCGGAAAAGAGCATCACAAAAGCTACAACGGTCCACGATCTTTTTAGATTGAAAATCATAAGAGGACAGCGTAACAAAGTGAGAGAGAATCGAAGAATTCAGGAGTCCAAAAGAATGCCCGAAATTTCACTCGATCTAGCAAAAAAACTCGCCGAAGAAGTCCTCATAGAAGGTCGCCGATCTGAATGTAAACCTCTCACAGTGGCGGTTTTGGATCCTGGTGGACACCTCAAAGCGATGTTCAGGGAGGATGGATCAGGCATACTCAGGCCTGAAATAGCGATCGGGAAAGCTTTTGGAGCATTGGGTATGGGACTCGGCTCAAGAAGCCTCAGTCGGCTGGCAGAGGAAAGGGCCCCTTTCCTGGCATCCCTCAGTACCCTAGCCGCCAAGGGAATCATCCCAGCGGCGGGTGGAGTCTTAATCTATGACGAAACTGGGCACCTCGTATGCGCAATTGGAGTTTCTGGAGACACTTCGGACATCGATGAGGCTTGTATTCTAATCGCTGCAAAAAAACTAGGTCTCGTTGCTGACCCTGGAAAGTAACCTCTCCAATCACAGCCTGAACAAATCAGGGGTCGAGACCAGGCATCGAAATAAAGCCTGGCAAATCCCTAAACCGATTGATCCACGCCTGTACAAATTGAAAAGGATCGAGTGAGACTTCTCCCATTGGTGCCAACGCAACGTACGGGAAGCAGGCAATATCGGCTATGGTGCAACGGTCACCTGTTAGCCATTCCCGTTGACCAAGATGTTTTTCCATAATTTCTAGCGACTTTTTCCCACGTACTTGACCTTCTTTTGGATCCGCTGGGAAATCCCACCCGAGTCCATTTCCCATTGTTCCAAACGCCACAGCCGCTCGAGCCGTGAAAACTCCATATTGAATCCAGCTCGCAGAAAAAGCCAACCACTCCATCACCGCTCCATAGGCCTCGGTATCCTCGGGTAACCAAAGACGTTTCGGGTCGTAGTTCATCGCTAAATGCACCAAAATCGCCATTGAATCACGAAGAATAATCCCTCCATCATCAAGTACGGGCACCTCTCCTCGAGGATTTATCTCCAGGAAAGGCGCAGAGTTTTGCTCTTGCTCGAAAAGATCTACCTTGACTGAATCATAAGAAATACTTAAAAACTTTAATAGCAGCCGTACCTTGTGGCTGTTTCCCGAATCTGGGTGTTCATATAATTTCATAACCAATTCTCCGAGTTTAAATGTCTTGATATTTTTGTTTTAAACACTTCGATCCCTGTTTACGGCTGAATTAAGCTTTTGGAGTAAAATTTAGGAGCTCTTATTTTTAATCTGTTCAATAGTTGGGAAGGGATAATTTGGGCTTGGCGGGCAAAAACAAATATGTCTAAAAACCTCATCGCCGAGAATCTTCACACGCTTTCTTGCGCCAATCGGATATGAGTAGACCGTTCCAGGAAGGATAGTCGTTTCAATCACATCGCTGTAAAGGGGAGGAAGCCATACTTTTAATTCCATTTGTCCGGAAATGCAGTACTGCATTTCATCATGAGCGAATTGCCATTCAAATTCATCCCCAGGGAAAAAATCTTCAATAATAATTTGGCAATTTGGCTGATTGATTGCACTGTACCCGCGAACTTTGATTCCAGGATTAAAAGGTAAATCAAAAGAAGGTGCGTTTTCTAATGCGTCATGATCTATCACGTGGCTGTCGAAGATAGAACGTTGTGAAGGTGAGAGTCCTTGTTGTGCAAGTGAGTCTTTGGAAGCCCCAAGCCCGGCAATCGTTGCCATCGCAAACGCACCTCCCGTTAAAAGTTGACGTCTGCCGATCGAATATCGATCTTTAACTTTATCTTCCAACTGCAAAGATTTTTCATCTGAAAGTTTCACGGCTTCCCCTCTTTTTTTGCTTTCTTAGTGATCTTATCAATTAACAAATGTGTTTTTCACGAAATAGAGTAGACCGCCTATCTAGTCGATTCACTCGATTTAAAGATTTTTCTCTCTTAAGTTACAAGACTAAACTATTACAAAGTCTCTCCGTAACTTATGCGAGCGGATTTGAGGAATTTCTGGATTTTATTAAAATACTCTAGCTTCTTAAGACTCTACCAATTACGCCCAACAAGAATTACGATATTCAAACGAAGACTTTGAAAGGAGAACATAGACTTGGGAACCATGAGGAGAGGCGTATATGAAAAAATTGCTAAACAGCTTTACTCACATACAAAAGCACGGACCACCGATAGTACGGGTGTCATAAAAGAAGTACCTGTAGCCAATTATCGCGATCGAGAGAGATGGGAAAAAGAAGTAAAACAAATCTTTCAAGGAATGCCTTTACTTGTAGCATTAACCTGTGAGTTAAAAAATCCTTTTGATTTCAAGGCCTTAGAGATATCAGGTGTCCCGCTTCTTATTACGCGAGGTGAGGATCATCTCGTTCGCACATTTCTAAATGTTTGCCGACATCGTGGTGCGCATGTTGTGGAACCAGGTCATGGAAACCGCAGCAAATTTACCTGTCCATATCATAGCTGGACATATGACCAGACTGGTCGTCTGGTTCGAATCACTGATCAAGAAAAATTTGGTAAAACCAATTTAGAACAACGGAGCCTTGTTGAGCTTTATACAGAGGAGAAAGCTGGTCTAATTTTTACTTGCCTCACACCGGAATACACTTTTAATCTTGAATCTTTTCTTGGCGAGATGCTCGATGAACTTTCTTCATTCGAATTGGAATCATGGACTTTGGCTAGCCAGAATGTTATTGAGGGACCGAACTGGAAAATCGCAGTAGATGGTTACATTGAGTTTTACCATATCGCGTCGCTTCACCCTGAAACGTTGGGCTCAATGATTACAAACAACGTAATGGCATGCGAAACCTTTGGCAATTATACGTTCGGCCCTCACCAGCGAATTGCCGCTCCCTCTAGTGATATTCTCAAACGTTTAAATAAACCTGCAAAAGAATGGGAAACGG
>CAYOGP010000123.1:0-6384 GCA_964403555.1 uncultured Spirochaetales bacterium
TGCAGCACGGCGATGAGCCGCTGCACGCCGAACCCGTCGGGCAGGCCGCCGCGCATTCACCACAGGAAACACAAGTACTTTCTCCCATTGGAATATTTAAATCGAATGCGATGCGAGTTAGATATCCTTTTCCCGAGCGCCCCATCACTTCATTTCCCTGAATATCATCACATGCACGGATGCAGCGATCACATAAAATACAAGCTTGATGATCAACAGAAATTACTTGGGAACTATCATCTTTACCTCTAGTCTCTAGTTCAAAATTTTTAAATCGTAAACCAGACACTCCATAGTCATGAGCCAAGGAAAAAAGTTCATTACCTCCGATTGTAGATTCTTTCGGATCAAGTGTAGGATCTATTTGGTCGGACATGAGGAGATCTAAAAGCATTGCGCGATGTTCCTCAACTTTTGGAGATTTTGTTTCAATCACCATCTCATTTTCGCACTTGCGAACACACGCAGCAGGAAGAACACGCTCGCCAGTATCAACTACGCAGAGCCGGCAGACACCTACCGGTTTCAATTTTGGATCGTGGCAAAGCACCGGGATTTCAATTCCTGCTTTTTTCGCTGCAGTCAAAATGGTGTCGCTCTGGTCCGCTTCGACTACCCGTCCATCGATCGAGAGTGATATAGAAGAGCTAGTTTTCATTTAAAAGGAAGTTCTCCCTTTCTTTTCTTGCATTAGCCAATTGATCAAAATTTACAACTACTCCATCTTTTGCTAGATCGATATAGTCATTTTTCTTCAGGTAGCCATTTGTTTCCCATCCTCTAAAGTTATTATATTGACGAATCATTTCAGTTAACGTTTCTTTCGTAAGAGAAGCCGGAGTTTCTCCTTCTAGTGTCTCTGTAAGAAAACGAAGAGGGAGCGTGTCATCTTCTGGAAGCCATCCTTCCCTGATGTTAAAAGATTTCTTTAAAGAAATAATTCTTTTTGCAGAAGTCACAAGCTCAGAACTAGTGATATCCCAACCTGTCAAGGCTGAGAGAATTTTAGCAGTTTCATCTTCGAGGTTGTCGAATGCTCCTCGAAGGAACTTGCATAAGATAATTGAATCGAGGAGAGCTGATCTTTCCTCGCTTTTAGCAGCTTCTTCAGCGTTCACTCTGCCACCATGATAGCGATTTGCTCTCCCTGAAAAATCAACTTCGTAAGCTGAACTGCGGTTGTGGTCTGCGCCACGGGTTCCAACTGCGAGGCCTAACGCCATACTGTGAAGAGCGCGAGGTTCATAGCCCGGCAACTCAAGACCTTTTACGTGAGGTGCAAAAGAAAGCGTTGCTTTTCCGAGTGAAGTAGAGAAATTATAACTCCCTCGGGCTAGCCGTGCCCCCAATCCGCGGAGTTCAGCTATATCTCCAACTAGTCGACATAAGTCTTCCGAATTGCCGAATCGAGGGCCAGAAGACAATAGCCCACGTTGATTGCATTCCATGGCGAAAGCAATTGTCACACCGGTAGAAATGGTATCTAAGCCTAACGTGTCACAAAGAGTTGCGGCCTCTAAGACGGTTTCGGGGTCAGAAATTCCACACAGTGGCCCGAGAGCGAAAAGAGTCTCGTATTCGAGGCGGACTTTTTCACCCGACTTTCGGCTAAACCTGTGCTCGCACCCAATTGAGCAACTCATGCAGGCTGTGCGACCCTCAGAACGTTGAGTGATTAAAGACTCCGCCGATAACTTATCAGCTCCCGAAAACTTGCCCTGCTGAAAGTTCCGAGTGGGTAGAATGCCTAGCCTATTGAAAGCAGAAAGATTTGAAATCGTCCCTACTTCTCGATATTTAACTGTTGCAGGACCCAAACTCCGTCTTCTCAAATCGCGAGCTATGCGATCCAGAGTCTTTCTATCCTTGGTTTTAGTTGGCACATCTCCTGCAACTACAATCGCTTTAAGATTTTTTGAGCCCATTACAGCCCCAAGACCACCTCTTCCCGCGTGACGACCGTCGTTAGAAAGAGTTGCGAAACGAACTTTATTTTCCCCTGCTCTACCAATGCTTGCTACGTCGCCATAGGGTCCATACTTACTTAAAACATCTGAATTTGGCGCACCCCACATATCAGTCCCAACTAAAGTCCCATGGAGCCACACCGAATGATCGGTACATTTCCCAACAAATACCAAGGCATCAACGCCCATCCGCTTTCCACTAATCGCGAAATTTGAACTCGACATTGCATCGCAAAGGAAACCAGTCAAAGGAGATTTAGCCACAACAGAAAACTTCGCGGAAGTCGTAATCGAAGTTCCAGCAAGTGGAGAGAATGAAAAGACTAAAGCGGAACGAGGATCCAAGGGATGGATACCAATGGGGTTCTCTCTATGCAAAATCCACGCGCCGAGTCCAACCCCGCCTAAATAACGTCGCAAAATCTTTTCAGGAATTGAGACCTTTTCTCCTTGATTCTTAGACAAATCAAAGCGCAGATATTTTCCATGAAATCCAAACATAAAATAATTTAGCCACCTGCCGGCGCGTCTAAAACAATTACGCTTTCTTCCGGACCCACTGGCATGTGGACGTTCCTGACAAACTCTCCGCCATTGAGTGAGATTAGAAATTCTCTTCCCAGAATATCGTTTTCGATCCATCTAATATCGGGCGCAGCTAACTCCAGAAGTTTCCCAAGAGTCGAAACCGGCAGTGTCTGCAAACGCATACCCGTTAGAAGACGTGTACGGCCAAAGAATTCTACTGTCGCTTTTGCATCAGGGTCATCTTTTGAAATAGCCTCGAGATAATCTTCTGGCGTATTCATTCCATCCAAACCTGGATTGAACGTTAAATCAGTTTCTTTCATAATCTCAGCTCCCATTTTCTTGAGAAGGTCATAGGGCCTGGCTCGACCTGAACGGAGTAAAGATCGGGCTACAGTGACACCCTCTTTGGGATAAACTGCAGCTAAAGTCTGAACAACACCTCCAAGCTCCATCGCTACCGGGATTTCACGTGAAAGAAGAATATCCACAAACTGTCGAGACACAAAAGGCATATCTGTCGCGATAACGAACGCAAAATCGGCTTCCATGGCCTCTAAACCTCGTGCAATACCAGCCAGGGGGCCTTGATGATCGTCTTCATCAATCACAATCTCTGCAGACGACAGCACCGGAAGCGTCAGGCTACTCGATGAGACTACGAGGACCTCGTCTACTAAAGCACGGAAACGTTCCACTATGTAAGAAATGATACTAGTTCCTCTCCAGGGCAGGAGTGCCTTGGGACGCCCCATGCGACGGGATTCACCTCCACAGAGAATAACTACAGCAGTCTTCATTTGTCGTCTTTTGCATACGACGATGATTGGGTCGCATCCGTCGATTCAGAAAAATTATCTAGTACTGATACAAGAGGACCAAGAGCAATTTGACCCAGGCCACAAATACTGGTTTGACGGAGTGTTTCATGCAATTCTCGTATCAGAGTCTCTTTGCTTTCGCTTAATACATCGGAGCTTTCAAGCAGATCAACGGCCTTCTCAGTTCCAACACGACAGGGCACACACTTGCCACATGATTCATTACGGAAAAAAGCTGCAACGTTTACTGCAGCATCAAGTAGATTCTGTCCCGCTCCTACAAACAAGACTGCTCCCGAACCGAGCATCGAACCGGCCTTGAGCAAAACATCAAAATCGATCGAGAGATCTAAGGCTGTATTTGGAAGAAAATTACTCGAGGCCCCTCCAGGTGCGAGCGCTATCAACTCTGTACCATTCCTCATACCACCAGCTCGATCGAGCAACTCCCCCAAAGTGGTTCCCATCGGCACAAGAAAGACCCCGGGCGTCTTTACATCTCCGCTAACGCTAATAAATTTTTGACCGTAGCAATCGTTTCGTCCAAGATTTTTCCACCAATCGCTACCGTTGAAAACGATCCCAGGTACATGTGCAAGAGTCTCTACGTTGTTTATCAGGGTTGGTAGACCGTAAAGGCCAGATGTTCCTGGGAATGGTGGCTTATTGCGAGGCTCTCCCCTTCTACCTTCTAAACATTCGAGGAGGGCACTTTCTTCCCCGAGAATATATCCACCCGGGGAAACAAAAATTTCTATGTCAAAAGAGAAATTACTATCAAATATATTTCTTCCAAGAGCACCTATTTTGCGAGCCTGCTCGAGTGCAGACTCAAAGCGCTGTTTCTCATACTCATATTCGTGACGGACAAAAAGTATTCCTTTATTCGAGCCTATCGCATAGCCGGCAAGAATCATTCCCTCGATTACTAGATGAGAAAAGTCATAGAGAATCTGACGATCTTTGAAGGTACCCGGCTCACTTTCGTCAGCATTGCAAATTACATACTTAGGCTCTTGTTCTTGCGATCGGACTATCCCCCACTTTTTTCCCGTAGGGAAACCAGCTCCACCCATTCCTCTTAGTCCAGCTTCCTCTAGAACCAAAGGAAGCATTTCGGGACTATCAGCTAAAGCTTTTCTCAGGGCTTCGTATCGGCTTTTTAACTTGGTATATAGGTCCGCGTTCTTATGTGATATATAGCTAGTCCCTAGATGTAAATCCTCAGAACCGGAAATTCGGGATAGCACTGAGTTTAATTTTGCAGACGTCGGTACGTTATCAACAGTTACAGCAGGAGCTGAATCACAACGACCCAGACAAGACGCATCTCGGATCTCAATATCACCGTGATCCTTTAGTGTGTCTTTAAGTTCTTTTATCTGACCCTTATCAGCTAATTTGCATGAAAGATCACGACAGATTCTTACAACGTGTGATTTTGGACATGTCCTCTCGAAATGCGTATAAAAACTCGCAATGCTCTCTACTCTATGAAGGGGAACCTTCAATTCTACTGCAATCCCTTTTAAAAACTCGTCACTCAACCATCGCGACTGTTGCTGCTCGTCAAGCAGCCTCTGTATAAGCTCTCGGTAGTTGTCGAGAGTCTTTCGAGGTTTATCTGAGGAAGAATTAGACACTATTGCTCCAGCGTCTACATTGTAGCAGGCGATCTAGGACCAACTAACTCTATCAACCTTAGGCTCTAAAGAGGAGTAAGATATTGCGATGATTGCGGTAACTGGTGCGAATGGTGATCTAGGAATTCGACTACTAAAGACTCTAAAATCAAGCGGCCTAAGAAGAATACGAGCTCTAGTACGATCTGAACCTGCTCACAAAAGAGTTCAAAATGAATTGGCATCGGGAGTTGACATTCAGATAGTTGACTATCGCAATGCCGATAGCCTTTCTAGAGGAATTGCCGGCTGCTCTGCAATCGTGAACCTAGTGGGAACAATTTACGGGAGTAAGGGATCGCCTTATCAAAGAGCCAACGAAGACGTGGTCGATAGCCTTTTAAAAGCCACAAGAAATTTGACCAACCCATATATTATTCAAGTCAGTATTGTAGGAGCGAACGAGAAGTCTAATAACGATTGTTTGTCCTCACGTGGTCGATCGGATGCCAAACTTCTTCAAACCTGGAAAAAATCTCTAATATTGCGAGCACCAATGGTGTTATTTCCAGGGGGGCCGAGCGCCCTTGCCCTGCGTCGACGAGCAAACGGTTGGGAGTTTTGGATGGGAAACGGTTCAAACCTGGAACAACCGTTAGATGATCGTGACTTATTTTCAGCGATTGAAAAGGCTATAAGAAGACCATCGGTATTAACAGGAGATTACGACCTCGTGGGACCGGAAACGGTTTGCTACTCGGAACTCGTCGCCAGAGCTGCGGAATTTTTGAATACTAAACCTCGCCCCATTATGGTTCCCTCTTCTCTTATACGATTTGTCGCACTAATGGGGGAAAAGCTCTTCGAAAATCCTCCAATCACTAGGGATATGATAGGCATCTTCCTCTACAACCTTCGCCATGATCCGGGTTCTCTATGCAAAGAGTTAGACCTCAAACTTAGAGCTCTGGATGATACTCTTAAGTACAGTCTCTTAGAAGAAACGAACCACCCTTGAATACAAAACGCTTTTTGAAATTTTTAGGCCCATGGATAATCACGGTCACGTGCTTCGGTTTTCTTTATAACCGTCTTAGTAATGCAGCCCAATATGAAGGAATGGAGGTGGCCGGATACCTAGGGGCTGTTTTTTCTTCTGTCGACTGGATCGCGTGGCTATGTCTTATGATTCCCTATTCATTTATATTTCTTATAATTGACACTTGCGTCCTTTGGCGAACTATTAACTGGTGGAACGCTCCAATAAACTTCGGAAAACTTCTTCCCTTGCGAGCAAGCGCCTACATTATTTCAATCTTAAACGAGCAAATTGGAAAAGGTACTATCGCTCTATACATAAATCGAAAATACCAAGTATCTGGGTGGGAGCTTGGTTCTACGATGTTAATAATAATGTACTGTGAGCTGATCTATCTACTCCTATGG
>CAYOGP010000124.1:0-6298 GCA_964403555.1 uncultured Spirochaetales bacterium
GTGTCTCCCTTAGCTGCAAGTGATAAGAGATTTCCGGGATCGACCGGCATTCCAGAGTGCTCGATTGCCCCTCCAACCACCTCAACAGCTTGGGGGAGTACGTCTCTTCGGTCAGTGATCGCCGAAGACCCCAACATCAGCACTAGGTCACACCCTTCAAAACATACTTTTTGAAGAGCCTGCGAAACCTCATCTATCGAATGAGAGCATCTAACTTCTAACTTTACCTCTGACCCAAGCCGTTCCACTCGAGCTCTTAAGCTATCCGAAGCTCTCTCTAGAACACGTTCATGCGTACCAGGCATTTCGGTCAACAATATTCCAACTTGTTTTCTCTTAAATGCCAACACCTCCATTGCCGATATGGATTCATTAAGCGTATCCTCGCATTTTGTAATCGTTGCTTCCGGTACTGAAAACGGGATGATCTTAACCGTAGCAACCATTGTTCCCCGACTTACTCTGGAGTAGTTCGGTAAAGTTGCAACGGTTATCGCCTCATCGATAGAATTGAATCTATCTATAACGCTCTCATTAACAACAAAAAGACCATCAGTTGCCGAAAACAAGTTGCTTCTTCCCGTCGAAGCGCGACCGGCCTCAACGCCGGGTCCCAAAACTCGTAAAGAAAGCCTACCGGCGGCTGCATTCTCTTCCACATCTAAGCTGTCAATTTCTGCCACCATGACCGAATCGATCCCAGACTCCGCAAAGCTTGCCAAGTCCTCTTCTGTCAATCGCTTCCCTTTTTTGATGACGCGACCTTGAATTCGATGCGTATGAGCCAAGAGACATCCAACTGCCCCTGAAATCGATCTCTCGAAAAATCGCATCATTTAGACCTACGTAAGGACTCTACGACTTCGCTTATTATCGAGACCGCAATTTCACTGGGCGAACGTGCACCTATATCCAATCCGATTGGGGCATGTATTCTTCTTATCGCCTCTGCCGTAACACCTTCTGCTAAAAGTCTTTCGCACCTTGAGGAGTGGGTCTTCTTGCTGCCAAGCGCTCCTACATAAAAGGCTTCGGAATTCAACGTAGTAGCTAAAGCAGGATCATCAAGTTTCGGATCATGACTCAGCATAACCACGGCCGTCCTAGAATCCGGCTTCAATTCCCTCAGGGCATCATCGGGCCAGCTTGTCAACTTGACAACGCCGGGAAACCTGACTTCAGACGCAAAAGCTCCTCTCGGATCGACTACCGTCACCGCAAAACCAGAAAGGCTCGCAAATTGAACTAAAAATTGTGCGACGTGAACTGCACCGACAATAATCATACGAAGAGTAGGATTAAAAGGCTGTATGAAAAAAATATCTTCGTTGACGTGAATACGGGCGCACCGATCCGTACGCAAGGCCGCTTCTGAAAGTTGTTCGACATTTTCGAGGCCTCTAATATCCAAACCTTCATTCGCTTTATATATCCACTGTTCATCTGTAGTTATCTTTGTAATCAGAACAATTGGATCATTTTTTCTCTTAGCGATGACTACCTGATCGAGGATGTTCTTTTTCATGCGACCGGCTCGACCAGAACTCGAATTTCTCCTCCACACGCAAGGCCTACTTCCCATGCTGCCTCATCTGAAACACCGAAACTAAGCTCAGTTGCGTTGCCTGAAGCAATGACCCGCTGAGACTCTTCCACGACCGCCGCCTCAACGCATCCGCCAGAGACCGAGCCAAAGAATACGGAATCGCCGTTTACCACAAGCTGGCTTCCCGTCGGACACGGTGATGAACCCCATGTCTGAGTTACTGTGGCAATGGCAACCTTCTCACCTTGCACCGCCCACTCAAGTGCTTTTTCTAAGATGTCTTCCATCACGATCCTCTTAGTTTTTACTCTCGATTGCCGCTCTATCCGTTCCTTCCAGGATTTCTTCGGCTCCAATTCTTTCGAGGAGATCTATATCGTCCTTATATTTCAAAACACACCCTGCTGTGTCCATCAACGAATCTGAATCTATTTCATCGACATGGAGGCCTAAAAGGGCTCTACTCCAATCGAGTGCTTCGGCGATACCAGGTTTCTTGTAAAAATCTACGTTCCTAAGGCGCTGCATAACCTCGCTCACTTTCTTTGCAAGTTGGGCTTCAATTCCGGGAACTCTTCGAAGAATAATTTCTCTCTCCTTCTCAGGACTTGGGTAGTCTATCCAAAGGTAGAGACATCGACGTTTAAGAGCATCGTTGAGCTCTCTAGTCCTATTGGAAGTAAGAACTACTACCGGCGTGTGAACTGCAGCAAAGGTTCCTATCTCAGGTACAGTAATTTGGAAATCCGAAAGAATCTCCAGAAGAAACGCTTCGAATTCTTCATCGGCACGATCGATTTCATCGATTAAAAGAACGGCTGGCTTCGGACCCTCGTGCCTTATCGCTTGCAACAACGGCCGGCTTAAAAGGTATTCATCACCGAAAATATTCTCCGCAAGCTGAGAACGTTTCTCTGGTTCATCTTCGGCCATTCTAATCGCTAAAACTTGCCTGGCGTAGTTCCACTCATACAGTGAGGTGCTTGCGTCTAGTCCCTCATAGCATTGAAGCCGGATCATTGGAGTTTCGAGAACCTTCGCGAGGACCTTCGCGACCTCTGTCTTTCCTACACCAGCTTCCCCTTCGAGTAGGATCGGTTTCTGAAGGTCCATCGCTAGTTTGATCGTGAGGGCCAGTTTTCGATCTAGTATGTAATCGTCCCCAGAAAAGGCTTCTGAGACCGATTCTGGCGATCTGAATGCGTCTTCGCTCATCCCTTCGTTGCTCCTAATTACGGCAATATTCCTTATCGACCAAGTTTGCCGGATCCAGTCCAGAAGTGGAACTTAGCCCGAGCCAAGGATAGTGGCTCCCGTTACTTCTCTGCTTCATTTCCACTCATGGTCATGAGGCCCTTGGATTCTGCTGTGTCTTGCCAGCCGATCCTTCGGCTGAGAGCACGCGTCTGCCTCCACGCTACCATTCTCCTAGCAGGCATCTCATTGCCTCCACTCCATTAGAACGAAGCAAAATCCAGCAATCACAGGCTCTTTATTGAACGGTCGACAGCTTCCAGGGTACGTTGCACGTCCTCGCTCGTGTGAGCAAGGGACACGTAAAACTTGGTGTCTCCCTTGAGGACACCATTGCTGCGCAAGCTTTGATTAAATCTACCCAAAAGTGAAGCATCACAAGCCGCCACGGCTCGGTAGTCGTCTAAAGGACCGGACCCAAAAACAACATCAAACAGAGGGGGCTCTCCAATCACCTGAGCCTCAAGACCATAAGAATTGAGAATGTCTTCGATCCCCGCTATTAGCACTCGACCTGTTTCGAAGATTTCATCATAAACTCCTGCTTTTGAAAGTATTTTTAGAGTCGCAATACCTGCAACGGAAGCCACTGGATTTCCACTTAAAGTGCCGATCTGAGGAAGATAACCACTTGCTCCCACCTTTTCCGAATCGAAGTGATCAAAGATGTTTCTGCTTCCCGCAACTGCTGCAAGAGGGAATCCTCCTCCAATAACCTTCCCAAGCGCACAGAGGTCTGGAACAACACCGTAGTAGCCTTGAGCTCCCTGATAGGAAAACCTAAAACCAGTAACCACTTCGTCAAAAATCAATAAAACCCCTTCAGAAGCGGTTAACTCTCTCAAACCTTCGAGAAAACCAGGCTTCGGAGATATCAATCTCTGAAATGGCTCGACGATCACTGCAGCTACTTCGTTCCGATTTTGAATCAAGAGCTCTTTAGTAGTTTCAAGATCGTTAAAAGGAGCGATGAGCACAGACTCACCAACCGAAGTTGGGATTCCAGCAGAATCTGGGAGGGGTTGAGGAAAGTCAGCCTCCTTTTTGGGCGCCATGCTCATGAGGGCGTAATCATTCATTCCATGATATCCACCCTCGAATTTAAGAATCTTCTCCTTCCCAGTGAACGCTCGCGCAAGACGCATTGTATAAAGGGTGGCTTCAGACCCGCTGGACACGAACCGGAGTTGCTCAGCACACGGAACGGCGGCAACTATCATTTCAGCAAGTTCGATCGCTGATTCATTTAGAGCAAAAAACGTTGTCCCTTTCAATAGTTGTTTCTCAACCGCTTCCGTAACATCAGGATGCGCGTGACCCACGAGCATTGGCCCTGAACCAAGAACAAAATCTATATACTCCTTTCCAAGGTGATCTCGCACTCGACCTCCAGACCCCGACTCGACCACGAGGTCCGCTTTCAAATTTCCGAAGCCCCCAGATGGAAAGATCTTCCTCGCTCGCTCTTCTATCGAATTTCCGTCGTTTTTCTTACGTAAGTCAGCCATTTCCTTCCCCTAGCTTGGATTGCTCCTGGATAGCATCGTCGCCGAAATTACGAAGAAAGGGAAGAAAACCTTCCAATTCCTTAATCGGCCCAACTGTGGTACGAACTAATAGTAACTAGGAGGGCTTATGAGCCAGAATCAAGAAACCCAGGCAGTGAGACCTAACGAGTATATTGGCGCTCGTGTTCAACGGGTAGAAGATCCAAAGTACCTGAGAGGCGATGGTCAATATGTTGATGATGTAGAAATCCCTGGGATGCTTCACGCAGCGTTTGTCCGGAGTCCTTTCCCCCACGCTCGGATTAAAAATATAGAGACTTCTGGGGCTCTCAATATCCCTGGAGTACTCGCAGTCTTTACTGGCAAAGACCTCGAGGAGGACACCGGTGAAATCACTACTGCTGTAAATCGCCCCGAAGTACGAACAGCTAGTAGACGGGCATTACCTTTAGACAAAGCGCGACATGTAGGTGACCCCGTCGCGGTGGTTGTTGCCAAAACCCGCTACTCTGCCGAAGATGGCGTCGACGCGATCGAAGTGGATTGGGAGCCTTTACCTGCAATTTCTGACCCAGAAGAGTCACTGCTAGCCTCAGCAGTTCGAGTCGACGAAGCCCTCGAGGACAACAACATCGCTCACATAGAAGGTGGCGCAGGCGATGTGGACCTCGCCTTTTCCGAAGCTAAACACATTTTCAAAAAACGATTCGTAGCTGGTCGTACCGCTGGCGCACCTCTCGAACCTAGAGGTGTCGTTGCGAAGTACGAATCGAGCTCTAACCGACTGACTGTGTGGTGCTCGTCACAATGCCCTCACCTTCTTAGGACATTCTTAGCTCCAATTCTCAAAATAAATGAAGGCATGATCAGCGTGGTCGCCCCCGACGTAGGGGGCGGATTTGGTCAAAAGTCACACCTTTTCCCAGAAGATGTCGTCATCCCTGCCATAAGCATGAAGTTAGGAAAGCCTGTCAAATGGATCTCCGACCGATACGAAGACCTTTCCGCCAGCATCCACTCTAAAGGGATGGTTTGCGAGGTAGAGATCTCTTTGGACCAGGATCACAACTTCACCGGAATTCGTGGCCATTTCATCAGTGACAGCGGCGCCTACTCATCCATGCCATTTTCGCCTCTTGTAGATGCTCTTCTGGCTGGGACTCAACTTCCTAGCATGTATAAAGTCGAGAACGTCAAATATATCGTCGATACACCCCTTACAAACAAGTGCCATATCGGCGCGATCCGCGGAGTCGGATGGGTGCCTGGCCAGATGGCGCGCGAAAGTCTTATCGACGACATTGCCAGGGAGTTAAAGGTAGACCCTATAGAGCTCCGATTAAAAAACGTTTTGGAATCTGTACAGCAAGTAACTGTACTCGGATGCAAAATCGATAGTGGAAGCTATTCGGAAAGTATACAGAGTGCAGCCAGGCAACTTGACTATGACCAATTCCGAATTGAACAGAAAGAACAGAGACAAAGTGGCCGTTACCTCGGGATCGGTTTTAGCCCCTTTATTGAGCCATGTGGCCTGGGAACAGACATGTGCCATCAAAACGGCATGCCCGCTTCCTTCCATGATCGAGCATCGGTAACAATGGAACCTGATGGCTCCGTAACTGTAACCACGGGACTCCACTCACACGGTCAAGGACATCAAACGACACTTGCACAAGTTGCAGCTGATAAACTTGGCGTGCGGCTTGAAAATGTCAGAGTTGTCTACGGAACTACCGAAGGCTCAGTGTATGGAATGGGTACCTATGCCAGCAGGAGTGCTGTAATAGGTACCGGTGCAATCCGACTTGCCGCAGAGAACATGAAAGAAAAGGTCAGGGCAAAGTAGAAAAAACGAGTTTCGCCTAGGGATTCTCATTCATAGTCGAAGAAAAACGAGTTTCGCATAAGGATTCTCACTAAGAGTCAGATGCATCAATGAGAATCCTTAGGCGAAACTGCTTTCTCTACGACTTTCAATGAGAATCCT
>CAYOGP010000125.1:0-6215 GCA_964403555.1 uncultured Spirochaetales bacterium
GGCGCTACTCATTTGGTACGTGCCCACGACGATAGTAGCCCCGCTGAGTATCAAGGGATTGTAGATGTCCTTAGCAACGAGGTTCGACCGGAAATTTCTTAGACGATACATTTCCCAAAGACGATCCGACACGATGTAGTTCTACTGAGAGTTGCGCTTCTCAGATCATTTAGAGTTTTGCTTAGTATTACATCGCGTCGAGATGACACGATCCTGTAGAACGGAGTTCATTCGTTTTGGGGACGAGGCACGTTAATAACATAGACAAGTTTCGTTGCATCGAACTCAATTGATACTCTAGTCTCCAAGAACAAGTCTCAGTTTCGTCAAACTCTGGGGCGTTATTGTTTGGACCACAGATCTTGTTCCCCGCAATTGGTTTGATACAAGAAGGGTTTCCAAAAGCCTTTGTAAGTTCGGTCTTTCTCCTACGAGGTATTATCTCAGTTTCCAGAAATTCGTTAATTTCGATTCCGGCACTTACGGAATGCTCCGTATTTTTCTCTTCGCGAAAGGCCCAGCCTTCCTGTTGCATACACAGGTCGTAAGGTCCGCGGATGTCTATATCCTGTTTCGGAGGAGAGAGAAGCAATGCTTCTTGACTTTTTTGAAGCAAAGGGAAACAAAGATCTTGCGCATCCCGCCAGCCTGTCGATGGGTTAGGTTTAATTGGAAACCAGAAATTGTCAGATACGGAGTTATCACAACCGAAGTGGAGATAGGTCAGTACCACGAAAGCCAGCGCAGAAAAAAAATGGAGTTTTTTCATTTCCGTCCCGAACTGCCCTTACGGACAATTGCCTGAACTAGGATCTGTTTTTCATCCGCAAGGCGAAGCCACATCTTGACCTTCTGCCCTTCTTTGAGTTTTGGGGGTGACTTAAGCATGACGTGGATACCACGTGGCTTAAGATCCTTTGTTCCGTAAGCGGGAACTTCCAGGGCTTCGAGTTTTGTCATTCTTGCGATTCCATTTTCGATGGACGTTTCATGGAGCTCAAACGCGAAACCTTGTTCACCTTCGAATCCAACGACAGATTTCGGAGTTTTGTGAGTGTTGTCAATTTTCATAAATACAGCGGTATTAGAACCGGGCGGGGCCAATCTTATCCATGCATCCCGAACGGATACTTCTCCATCGTTAGAACATGATGCCCATCCAAGAAGAGCAAGGAACAAAAAACATATTGTTTTCAAAGTAAACGTTTTGATACTCAGAGAAGCTCCCGTACTTTTCTTAGGATTTCAGGAAAGTCCTCGGGTTTGTTAGGAGGATCGATGGTAGCTGCGAGACGACCCATAGGGTCTACTAAAAATAAGGATGATGAGTGACTGAAAAGTGGATCTTTAGTAGTCCCAACATCATGTTTGTTGAACATTGCGCCAATATCAGATGTAAAGGCTGTAATGGATGATGAACTTCCCGTGATACCGCTTATTGAGGGGTGAAAGAAATCGACATATTCACGAAGCCTGTGAACCTCGTCATTTTTGGGATCAATTGATACGAAGACAATTTTAGGCATTTCTAGAGATGGATCTTTTTCAAAAAGAGGAATGGAGTCTGAGAGAGTTTGTAGCGTGATGGGACAAATGTCTGGACAGTGTGTGTATCCGAAGAAAAGTATGTTCCAGTGCCCTTCGAGATTGACGCGTGTGAAGCTGTTCCCCTGGTGATCGATTAATTCAAATTCGGACAAAGGATGGCGGATAGAAAGGAGCGCCGCACCAGGCAAGTTTTTGTCTACAGGAGGAATATCACTTTGACCGGTGGAACTCTTCAGATCACCAAAAGGGCGATTCAGAGTGGTAAAAAGCAGAAGAGCGACAATGCCGATCATAATCGAGGAAAACCAAAAGATGTTCCTGCCGTGCATTTTACTTCGAGACCTTTCTCGATAGTTTAGAACTGAAAAATAATGCTCAAAAGGGTTTCATGTCGGCTCTGGTCGGTGCTTCCCCATATGTCGCCGAGTTGCCAGGGACCTGGATCGTCACCGCTGCCTCCCCAATAGTAGTGTTGCTCTACACGGAATACGATGTGATCTGTCCAAAGGTAATCGAATGCGATTTGGGTATAACCGCCCGTTGAGATTGGATCGTACGCTACGACGAATAACGGCTTGAAAAGTCCGGCTGCTCCATAGCTGGTGGAGGCTGAAAATGTGAAGACAAACTCGTCTCTATCGATCTGGTCGGTGTTAGTACTGAGAAACCGCGTGGAAGATTCCTTACCACCGACAATTGCTGGATATACTCTGGGCATTCCTTGAAAGTAGGAGCTGTAATTAATATATCTCCGCCAGAAAAGTTGAGTCGATATGAAAAAGGTGCGTGAACTGTTGAGGCTTCGAATCCAAGTGGGTCGATCGAGGCCTAGCATTACGACGGACCGCTTTACCGTATCAAAACCGTCAGCGTTGGAGTCCACGCTTAGAGGGGCGCCGGCAGAGATACTTACGGGTACTCCCGTCGTTAGGGTCGCCTCCAGGCGAATCACTGCCATCGTGTAGACTTCTTCCGAGTAGTTGGCCGTTAGGCCAAACACGTGGGAACGAGGATTGACCATGTCTACCGTTGAGTAAGCCCAGTCGAGGCCGTTATTAGTAAAGCTCCTAGTTTTATATCCAGAGTCGCCCGAGTATCCATAGAAGTAATTCAAACTAAAATCGAGATCTCCCCAAAGAGCTTTGAACCGAGCCCCGCCTTGACCGTGATTAAGTTTTCTTCTGGGTCCTCGATCTCGAATATTCACATCAAGGTTGTATAAAGTGCCGTCGATCTCGACGCTATTCGCGACTTTATTCAATCCCGCTCCAGTAAATCCCCAAGGTCGATTCGGATCCCCTTCTGTTTTGTTCCTCCTGAAATCAGCGGGAATCCAAACCAGTTCTAAAAATGATTCTTCAAATGGACCGATTTTTCCTATGTCGTAGATGCCTCGAGCCATCCAAAGAGGTATTCGGATGTCTTCCCAGGATTCTCTTGCCCAATGCCAACCAACATCCAGGGGATTAATTACATCGAGAGCCCGAAAGTTGTCCGTCTCTCCCCACACCACCTGTTGTCGCCCAAGGCGCAGAGTAAAGGGAGGAAGAACCAAGTCCACAAATGCTTCTCTTAAGGTGAATTCCGGATTTCGAGGTTCGTCAAAACTGTCTCTAGTGTCGTAGACCGAATCGTAGACCGCACGCCCGATAAACGTGAAAGTTGCTTCTTCGATTGGTCCTGTTGAAAATTTCTTGAATGCTTTGCCATCTTTCAGGAAATAATATTTCCCTTCAAGTTGGGCCGTGTTCCGTTGCATGATGAACTCGGTGTCCCGAAATCGAGGAGTACGCAACATATTTTGAATTTTAAAGAATCCCTCTAACTCGAAATCCTCGGTAACGTTAATTACAGCTTCCGATTGCAACGGCAAAACTGCGATGAAGATAATTGCTGCGAGCAGATTTTTTATCAATGGTTAACTCCTCTATCGACGTCCGCTGACCATATTACGTAAGGAAAAAAATTGTCGTGCGCGAGCCGAAGTGAACTCACGTTTATTCGTGAAGCAGTGGCTAATAGTCGCGTGCGGCTTCTTTGCATTTATGTCCGTTTCTCCAACATGGAGAAAGACTTGGTGGCCGACGCTGGTTCCATAGTTTTGTTTTATGTAGGGGGCTTGCTGAGGTTCTTCTGTTCCATAGCTCTCCGAGTATTTGAGGAAGTGTTGGTTCATACGGAGCATTTTGCCGTCTTTTCTATCGAAGCCAAACATCCAATGAGTCCAATAGGTCTCGGCATCGATAAAGATGATCCGTTGACTGTACGGGTGGTTTTCTGCTTTCGGAGTAGTCATGACCACGTGTGCGTTTCTTAGCTCCCAACGGGTCT
The DNA here is from genome assembly GCA_964403555.1 of uncultured Spirochaetales bacterium. Taxonomy (GTDB): domain Bacteria; phylum Myxococcota_A; class UBA9160; order UBA9160; family UBA6930; genus UBA6930. The sequence continues at coordinate 3,880 of CAYOGP010000125.1, forward strand.
TGTGCGGGACCCAAAGGTGAGGGCCGCCAATTTCCGGATTATCAGGTACATTTATCGTGGCAAAGACAGGCCTCGTTCCCAAGTAAGTCCAATCGTTTTCGTAAACCTTTCCACCAAAACCCATCATGTCTTCCCGTATGAAGTCCATCCCCATCATTTCACTGGTTCGTTCAGAAGCGAGAGTTCGTCGTGGCTTACGTTGTGCAGGCATGTATAACCACCCTGAGTCTTCCTTGTAGTGATCGACATAGCTGATGGACATATCCTTTGCGCCAGCCATATCTCTGGGTGATCTGAACTCCATGATCTGCTTGCGCTTAACTTCTTCGTATCCGGGTACAAGACTTGTGTTCCCGCGCGCATATTGTGCATTCACCGCTGTGAATTCGTATTGCCTATCAAGGCGACCGTGTTCGCCTCGGAGCCACGCGACCATCGGCATGTCATAGTCGTCGGAGCCGGGGCGCCAGAGCATATTCCAGACGACTTTTTGGCCGGCGAACGGATCGTCTTTCTTTATTTCTTCGAAAGGGAATGCGCCCCCCTTAAATCCGATAAGGACACCGTTTTGATCCAACGTGTAGTCCCGAGAGGTATTTTGGCCCCATCCGGTGGGAGTCGGATAGTTTCCTGGCTCCGCAATCTCCATTTCCATCCCGTCGAAGATGTAGTACTCCCAGGCTGCTGGCGGAATGAATTTTTCAAGGATCGTCCGGTCTTTTTCGGTTAGGCGAGTACCTGATGGAATGGCTTCGTCGGCCTGAAAGTTAGAAATCCAGTCGCGCATCTTCGCGTAACTTTGATCGTCGTTGGCAAAAGCGTACGACGCCGGGATGAAAAGAGAGGCCACTAGCCCGCAAACGATCGCTATGCCTAGCTTACGGGCTCGAGGAGCTATTTCATATGTACTCTGATCTTTTCTCATTGGGTCACCTTTGGTTTGAAAAAGTGCTGTATACCGAAAATTAGCTAAAAGGCGCTTGATCTCTGACTTAAGATTTTTCCCATCGGAAAATTCTTGTCGGCGGAACATTAAGCAGTTCAGTACTCGCTTTGGGTTTTCCGAAGACATTCCTTCCTAGAACGGCTACTCGGTCCCGTACCTGATATGCAACGAATCTACCATTGGGGGCCAGGCAGTCGTGGACCGCCTGGATGATCCCAAGTCCGACTTTATCTGGCAAGGTTGAAAACGGTATGCCTGAGAGAACTGCGTGGGGGGCATCGAGGTTGTAACGAGTGAGAATCGAGGCAAGATCTCTTGCGTCTCCTTCGTGGATAATGATGCGAGGGTCAGTAATCTCCTTGCGGAGGTGGTGAGCGAAGCGAGGATTGATTTCAATACAAAGGAGTCGAGCACTCGGCGACATGGATTTTAAAAAAGCCCTGCTGGTGCCTCCCACCCCTGGTCCCAGCTCGACTATTGTTTCAGCCTGGTCGATGAGCGCTTCTCGGATTAACCGCCTCTCGACGAATCGGGAGCTCGGTATAACCGACGCTACTTCCTTCGGACGTCGAAGGAAGTCCAACAGGAAGACCTTGTGGGCTTCCAGCCGCCGTGAGCGGTCTGTAGCCCGTTGCGGTCTTGTCTGCATATACGATCTGACTCCTTGTGGCTTAAAAGCCTTCTATTCCCGTTTTGAATCTACACTCCAAGTGCCCGTACCGTTTGCTGCCATGACCAAGAAGCCAAAGCAGTACAAGACAGCGAGTTCACCTTTGTTTGTCAGAGGATTCCATCCTTCGATTCCACCGCCCAAGTTGAAGTGCATTGAAAAGAATGCCACTGCCATGAGGCCACTGCATAGGAAGGCGGCGACTTGCCCAAACAGGCCAACCACGATCAGTGCGCCACCGATCGTTTCAAGCAAACCTGCTACCCAGAATGCCCAAGCCCACATGTAGTCTGGTGCTCCACCAGCTGTAAGCTTACCGATGCCATGAAGCATGAATAGGAAACCAAATACGATTCTTCCAAGTGCATAGATCTCAGCTTTTTTATCTTGAAGAAAATTCATCAAAGTTCTCCTTTACCGCCTTGCGGTGTTGCATTTGCGATAGGGTACTAGACAGTTGGGGTATAAGAGAAGCCCTCTCTTTGCCATCTTTCTGTTAGTTCGGCGATTTTGACGTAAGTGTTCGTATTAACTATACTAATTCGATATCCTTTACGGCCCGAAATGGCTATTGTGTCCCTCGAGGAGAGTCCAAGTGAGTTCTGAAGAAGCATTACAGGTCGAGAACGTCCCTGCCGAGATTCAGGCAGAAACCCTTCTGCAGTTGGCTGCAGACCGAAGAGTTAGACAGTCCAAAGGATTTCGAGAGGTTGCGGAGCT
>CAYOGP010000126.1:0-6213 GCA_964403555.1 uncultured Spirochaetales bacterium
TGGTTGCCTCTCAATTTCGTTCCTGGCTCGATGAAAACGTTTCAACCTTGGCTAGAAATTGGCCTTGCTAGACGAGCAGATGGTAGAACACTCAAAGATCTGGATATTTTTGCAAGGGTACCGGTAAAGATAACCGGTGAGATCCGCCAGACTTTAGCTTCATACAAGCCAAATATTGCACTCTATGTGGGTGGGATGGGGCACAGAAACAAAAACTTTCATAAAGATGCGATGATTCTAAGAGGTTACTCAGAAACTGCTCAAAATGTCCAAGACCTCTACTTGGCCGGAAGAAAGGCCGAGGCCGCGGAAGCAATCCCTGATGAATACGTCGACGAAATGTGTCTTGTGGGACCAAAAGATCGGATAAAGAACCGCTACCTGCCTTGGAAGGCTTCCGGTGCTACAGGCCTCCTGGTAATCACAGACCAAGAAGAGGCCATCGACCTTATGGCAAGCCTATCAAAAGAGGACTGAAACGTTGCGCTCGATCCCTCTCTATAAAAGATGATGCAACCATAGCAACCATGTGATCAGCCTTTTTCTGCTCCCACAATCGACACGAAGGAGACACACGCCCCTGGCTGACCACCAAGGTTGTGGGTCATTCCAAGAGTTTTACCATTGTCAATCTGTCGCTCCGATGGAGCTTCCCCTCGTAACTGAAGCCAGTTTTCAAACATCATCCTCAAACCGGAAGCTCCGATAGGATGTCCGAAGCTCTTTAAGCCACCATCGGGATTGATTGGAAGCTCTCCGTGCAAATCGAACGTGCCGTCGAGGGCTTCTTTCCAGGATGTACCACGCGCGCAGAACTGCATGTCCTCCATCAGGACCATTTCAGTCGGAGTAAAACAGTCGTGCACTTCGGCCATCGCAATCTCTTGGCGAGGATTCTGCACACCAGCCTGCTTATAGGCATCCTTCGCCGAGGCTACAACCTCTCGGAAGGTCGTGTAATCGTACGTGCTATCGATCCCACCAGTTGCCGGTCCCGATGCGAAGGATAATGCCTTTACATAAATTGGTTTGTCCGTGTACTTATGCGCGTCCTCTTCTCTAACCAAAATCGCACAGGCCGATCCGTCTGAGACGCCAGAACAGTCAAATATGCCTAGCTTCCCGGCCACCAATGGAGATTGGCAAATCGCATCCTTTCCAACCTCTTTTTGAAACTGAGCTCTGGGGTTAAGCGCACCGTTCGCATGATTTTTCCAAGCAATGTGGGCCAGAGCATCCCTCAACTCCTCGTCCGTCAGACCGTACTTTTCTTGATAGGCGGGCGCCAAGAGGCTGAACGTCGCCGGAGGCGTCATTGCAGGAAGAGTTCCGTCGTTGGGTGGGTCTTGAACTACAAGTCCCGAATAGCCCGAGTCTTTCAACTTCTCCACACCTACAGCCATAACGATGTCGTATGCACCCGACGCTACTGCGTAGGCAGCATTACGAAATGCTTCTGAGCCGGTCGCGCACATGTTCTCCAACCTAGTTACCGGCTTGTAGTCCAACTGCAAAGGCCCCGATAGTGCTAAACCACTTACACCCGAAGCCATGGTGCCCAACCAAAAAGCATCTACGTCATCCTTCTTAATCCCCGAACTGCTAAAGCACTCCTCGGTTGCATCAACCAACAAGTCGTCAGAACTTTTGTCCCAGTGTTCTCCAAACGATGTACAACCCATCCCTACGATGGCTACGCGATCTTTTATTCCATTCGATGACATACTTTCTCCTCCTGGCTGCTTTTGTTACCCAGCAATTGGGCGAGCCTTCCAGAAATAATTGTGTACTCCATCCGCAGTAAAAAGCCTCCGAAACGTCATTGCCACACGGTCTCCAATATGAACGTTCTCGGGATCGACGTCTGTCATTTCACAGCGAAATCTTCCCCCACCATCGAAATCGATCACTGCCACGACCATCGGAGGACTAAGTGAGTAGGCAAGTCTATCAATCGTAAAAGTTGCAATCGTCGCAGGTGTATCTGCCATCCGAATGCGCTCCATATCGTCCACATTTCCGCCTTTCATTGACGTTCTTTGAGGCGGAAGGTGAATTGCACCGCTTTCGCGATCTTTCGACCCAACGAAGGCATACTTCCAGTCCTCGGCCCTACCGGAGGGCGGAGCTGCCGGACGGATAGGATCTGGGCGACGAGGAGGCTCCCTATCAAGAAACCCCCTCCAAGATAGGTAAAGTGAGTAATCAAGTGAGTCATTCCCCTCGGAAACAACTTGGGCCACTGTTTTTTCTGGCTGATAATCCGATATCGCATCTGTCGTTTTTAGGATGGTCACATCACAACCATCGGCCAAGTTTACAATAGCAATAACTTCATTCGGTTCTGCTTGATCAAGGACTGAAGCCAGAAGTAAGTAGGCATGAGCCGAACCTGTGTTTCCGACCTTCGACGTTAAGTCGTCTACGAAAGCATCTGGCTTAGCACCAATCATCTTCGAAGCGCCACGACATGCCCTTCCATGGAGACCATTGATTATGACCTTCGACAACTCGTCAACCGACAAATCAGCAGCAGCAAGCGCTTGATCTAAAGCATTCTTTACATGTTCTAAGTAAATTCCTTCTCCAAATCGTTCTTCCCAGACCTTGGAGGTCGGATCGCCCGGTACTCTCCACCTATCCAGGAATTCGCCAGTGCTAGTACCGGACGCCACGAATTCTGCAATAACTGGTTGTGACTCGTTGTCGGCCAAAAGCAGAGCAACTGCTCCATCGCCGCCATCACTTTCATCCTTTCCAGAAGGCATCCCCACCCGCAAGTCCGAGGCAATCACGAGATTCGTGCCGGGCATCCGAAACGCTGCACGCGCTGCCGCAATCGCAGACCTTGGTGCGCCACCGAGATCTGCAGCGAAAGTATTTTCGTCCAAGTCCAGTGCAGCATGAATTGTGTTTGCATTGGTTTTATCGAGATAAGCAGGGTTCGTGGTAGAAAAAAGCAATGAAGATGGCTTTACGTCTGAGTTTCGCAGACAAGAGCGGGCAGCTTCAACCGCCATGGACGTGGTGTCCTCGTCGTAAGAGGCTACCGCTCGAGTGCCCTTACCCCCACCTTGCCCCAAGGTTTGTCTAATTCGGCTTCTATCTAGCCTAAAGTGCGGAAGATATACTCCGTAACCCGCAATTCCTCGCATTCCAGCCCTCCGGATCAACTCATAACTTAACAAAGAAACCTGCCTGACGGACCCTCGGGTCTTTTTGATAATCTGTTCCCTTGGGAAAATTTCTGGACTCCCTCCAAAATATGGCAGGAATCTCGCTATTAGGTTTCCTTTAGCTCAGAGGTAGACTACCTCAGAATGCGATTCAACGTGCCCCAAAAAATACTCGAAAGAGGCTACAAGAACGCGCGGAAGGTCGTCGTGGCGATCGTCGGAACAACCGTTGTCCTTTTTGGAATCGCCCTCTTGTTTCTTCCCGGGCCTGCATTCGTCGTAATCCCAGCAGGTCTCGCCATTTTGTCTCTGGAGTTTTCCTTTGCAAAGGTATGGCTCCAAAAAGTCAAAAGAGCAGGTCAATCAATCCGAGGGGGGGCGACGACGTCGGTTAAAAATGGTCCCGGCGAGCACCCCCAACAAATAAAGAATCGAAAGCGGGATCGCGAGTAGCAGCTGACTTATCAGGTCAGGCGGCGTTAGGAGCGCCGAAATCACAAAAGAGCCAAGAATCCCGTAAGGTGTGAGCCTCCACAGTTGCTTAGCATCCACTAAACCGCTCGCAACTGCTGCAAAAACGATCAAGGGAACTTCAAACCCGATCCCAAATGCAAGAATAAGCCGTAACGATAAGAGAAACACTTCCCGAACCGACCATACAGCTTCGACGTACTGCGAAGAAAAAGACGAAAGGAATTCAAAAATAAACGGAAATGCCAGAATCTGACCAAAGGCTCCGCCACCAAGAAACAGAAGGGTAGAGACAATGGCGAAGGCAAGACTCCCCATCCAATGACCTACACTGGTAATGGATCGAAGAAACTGACAAAGCTGCCAGAAAAAAACAGGTAGACTCGCGCCAAAGCCAGCCATCAAAGAAATTTTTAGATAGGTAAAAAAGATTTCAGTTGGTGCTAGTGCCTGCAGAGAAGCTTCATTGCCAAGCGCCTCAATGGCCGGAGAAAACAATAAACTCGCTATTGTCGATTTGAACAGCCACGCAATTAAGCTAAAGGAAAACCAAGAAAGGAGAATCCATACAATTCTCATTCTTAACTCGGATAATCTTGGCACCACTCCCCATCCGACTTTACCTTTGGCGCCGCGTCCGGACGGCTTCGAGAGATCTACCTGATCGCTTATTTCCTTATTGATTCCTTTGTTCTTCTTAGCCATACAGCCTTAAAAGTGGACGAATATATCGGTCTTTGCAAACCAGGACGTCGAGAAATTTCCATTTAATTATCCCAATCCGTTTTAGTTGATATCAAACGTTTTGGCTTCCCGTACAATCTAGCTTGAAAACTTGAGGAGAAAAAATTTGGGCCAGGTTAACTTTGACTTATCGAATAAAACCATTCTAGTCACAGGAGCCGGACGAGGTATCGGGCGTTCAATTGCAGAAGAGGCTGCCGCTTTTGGGGCAAACCTCGCCTTGGGTAGTCGCCGAGTAGAAGAGTCCGAAAGTGTGGCAAAGAAATGCCGCGAGCTCGGTGTCGAGGCCAAGGCTTGGCATCTAGACATTTCTGATTCGGCAAGCATAGAAAAATTTTCAGAGCTTTCTTGGAACCACTTTGGGCACATCGATGTATTGGTTAATAATGCAGGAACCAACCTCCCCAAGCTATCGATCGACTACTCAGAGACAGAACTCGATCAACTTCTGGATACAAACCTCAGAGGTACCCTTTTCATGACTTTAGCTGTAGGTCGGCGAATGATTAAAGCCTCGACTCCGGGTGCGATAGTGTCCATCACTTCTCAGGCTGGTCTCGTTGGCGCTCCGCTGCGTGTTCCTTACTCCGTTGCGAAAGGCGGAGTGCATCAAATGACTCGTAGTTTAGCTGGAGAATGGGCGTCTGAAGGTATAACGGTAAACGCAGTAGCTCCAACTTTCACCAGAACTCCTTTGCTGGAGGAAGCAGTGCGCAATCCTGACTTTGCAAAAAATCTAGACAAGATACCTATTGGACGAATTGCTGAACCCGAGGAAATTTCAGCAGCCGTCATTTACCTCTCGAGCGACTCTGCGCGAATGGTTACGGGACAAGTACTTGCAGTTGACGGCGGCTACACGACCATTCGCTAGCAGTTAATTGATCTGAAAGCTGTATTCGGAAACTAATAACTTCGTGGCAACCCTAAAACATGCTCCGAAACAAAGTTGAGGACCATTTCGTTGGAAATTGGCGCAATCCTGCTCATTCGTGACTCACGCCAATATCTCTCGACGTTACACTCCTTCGCGTAGCCCATACCTCCGAAGGTTTGAACCGCTCGGTCGCAGGCTTTAAAGGAAGCCTCACTGGCTCTCAGTTTCGCCATGTTTGCCAGAGGACCGCAGGGCTCTCCCGCGTCGTACGCCCAAGCAGCCTTCTGCCAAAGTAAATCGGCGGCCTCAAGCTCCGAATAAGCATCAGCCAGAGGATGTGCAATAGCTTGATTCATACCAATGGGACGATCAAATACCTCCCTCTCTCTTGCGTAGTGAACAGCTTTATCTATAGCCTGACGTCCAATCCCGCAACACTCGGAAGCAATCACAATCCGCTCTGGGTTCAAGCCATCTAATAGGTAATAAAACCCTTTGTCGACTTCTCCGATAACGTCGTCATCACTTACGGGCAAGTCTTGAATAAAAACTTCATTGGAGTTGACGGCATTTCTACCGCATTTATCAATTGGCCTTATTTCACAGTGGTTACGATCTAAATCTGCCAAAAACAAGGTCATGCCTTGCAGTGGTTTCGCACATTCCTCTCGTGGTGTCGTCCTCGCTAAGAGCAGAATTTTCTGAGCTTGCTGGGCCTTCGTGTTCCAAATTTTCTTTCCGTTGATCACCCAATGGTCGCCATCCCTCCGCGCGAAAGTGCGAATCCTTGAAGTGTCTGTCCCCGCATCATCCTCAGTAACGCCAAAAGAAACATGTAATGCTCCTGAGGCCGTAGCAGGAAGGGTTCTCTGCTTTAATTCTTCAGATCCGTGGTGAATCACCGGCCCCATTCCGAAGATTGACAGGTGCAAGGTTGATGCTGCG
>CAYOGP010000127.1:0-6210 GCA_964403555.1 uncultured Spirochaetales bacterium
CGAAGTTGCGACTGGCTAGCATCAGTCGCGCAGATTTCTTGACGTTTCGGAAGTAGGGCTTGTTAACACGGAAGAGATCTTGGGATAGTTGTCTGGTGCGCGGTCACCCGGAGGCAAAAATGTCTGAGCAAATACGAGTTCTTGTAATAGGGGCAGGTGGTCGAGAGCACGCGCTTTCTTGGAAAATCTCGAGGAGTCCCCTGGTGTCAGAAGTATTTGCAGTGCCGGGTAACGATGGAATGAGAGACGTTGCCACGGTGGTGCCCCATATTGAGGAAGACGATCATGAAGCGTTGCTCAATTTTGTTTCGGAGGAATCTATTGATCTGGTGGTGATAGGTCCCGAAGGTCCCCTGGCCGAAGGGCTTGTTGACAGAATGAGGAACTCCGGGGTGACCGTTTTTGGTCCGAGTGCCGATGCCGCAAGGCTTGAGGCAAGTAAGTCTTTTGCCAGAAGTTTTATGGCCCGACACGGTGTGCCACATCCCTCGTTCAAAGTCTTCGATGACATCGTAGGTGCGCGTGATTTCGCAGCTACTAAAGACTCGTGTGTGGTAAAGGCGGATGGCCTCTGTGCCGGTAAAGGTGTGTTTGTTTGCAAGAGTAGAGAGCAGACCTTACAGGCGCTTGATGAGCTAATGAATGATAGACGTTTCGGAGAGGCTGGAGACGCGGTTGTGATTGAAGATGTTTTGGTTGGAGTGGAAGCTTCCTTTTACGTTATTACTGATGGCAAGAAGATAGTGACGTTGCCTGCTGCTCAAGACCACAAGCGTTTGTTGGATAATGACGAAGGTGAGAATACTGGGGGTATGGGAGCTTACGTTCCTACACCAACCATTACGCCTGAAACCGAAGCGAAGATTCTCCGGCAAGTTGTTGAACCAACATTACGTGGGATGAGAGATGAAGGAATGGCTTATTCCGGTGTTCTCTATATCGGTCTTATGATCGATGAGAAAGGAGACCCTTCTGTCGTCGAGTTCAATGTCCGCTTTGGCGATCCCGAGACGCAACCCTTGATGCTTTCTTTGGATTCAGACTTAGTACCGCATCTGCTTTCATCGGCTCGTGGAGATATTCCAACCAATGAACGACTCGCTCACTCGGGCGCAGCAGTCACGGTCGTGCTCGCTTCAGAAGGATATCCGCGTGCTTACGAGACTGGTTTCTCTATCAACGGATTGGATGGAGCGGCGCTTTTAGAGGATGTGGTGATTTTTCACGCCGGAACGAGACAAGACCACGATGGTACCTGGAGGACATCTGGAGGCCGTGTTCTTGGAGTAACTGCTCGGGGAAACTCTTTTAAGGAGGCCCGAGAAAGGGTCTACGAAGCGTCAGGTAAGATAAACTTCAACGGACTTCAACTCCGCCGTGATATTGGCAAGCATGTCCAGTAAACCTATTGCGGGGGAGAATTCGGATCTTAATCATCTTTCGAGAGGTGGCCTCTTGGCCTTTCCAACTGAGACAGTCTGGGGCCTGGCCGGCAACTCCAAAGACGCGTCCGCTATGAGCCGTCTGATTCAGTTAAAAGGAAGGCCCAGTGGCCAACCGATTTCATTGCTTGTTTCGGGGAGCAAGGCACTTGAATGCCTCGGTGTTCAGATGACACCTATCCTGAGAGTTCTTTTAAGTTCTTTTTGGCCGGGCCCCCTAACCCTAGTTACCAAAGCGGAGGAAAGGTTTGCGGAGGAAATCGGACGGGAAGATGGGGCGATCGGTTTCAGGTGTTCATCTCATCCGATTGCATACCGATTGACGAGAGAGGCTGAGCTCAGAGGGTTAGGTCCGCCCACGGCTACCAGTTGTAATCGCAGCGGGGAGCCCGCTGCATTGACTCGGGTTGAAGCTAAAATTGTTTGCGAGAGAGCGCCACAAGGTTGCATGGCTCGTTTAGTGAACCCTCTGCTTCCAGACGCTTCGGGAGAGCAACCGAGTACAGTCCTTGATGTTACTTCTTCGGCGGTGCGCATTCTTCGCGAAGGTGCCATCAAGAAGGAAGCCATTTTTAATAAAATTAAGGCCTTTTGTACACCGTGACTAATATTCTTCCGTTTAAAGGTTTGCGCTTTGACGTTTCGAGAACTGACCTCAAGGATATTCTCGTTCCACCGTACGATGTTGTCCAACCAGAGGAGCGTAGCCTCTATTACGAACGAAGCCCCTACAATGCAATTCGACTAGAATTGACGAGAGACAAATCTGATGAGGATTTGACAGACTATAGTGAGGTCCGTCAGACGCTCGATACTTGGAGACATGAGGCGGTATTACTTCGAGATGAAACTCCCCTTTACTACGCCCTGAGACAGCGATTCCAGAGTTCAGAGGGAGGAAGCTGCCAGAGGCTGGGTTTTTTTGGAGCACTCCGTCTTGAACCCTATGCCAATTCCATTGTGCTTCCGCACGAACGCACCCTGGCAGGACCAAAGAGGGATAGGCTGAAAATTCTTCGAGCGACGCAGGCTAATATGTCTAGTGTCATGATGCTTTACGAAGACCGTGAAGATACTCTTTCCTCGGTTCTTGATCAGGGTCTCTCCGGTGCCGAAGCAGTTAGCGCGATAGACGATTCTGGTATTAATCACACGTTTTGCCCTTTAAGAGATCCAGAGATGATTTCTGTGATCACCTCTTTTATGGCCGACCGCCAAGTTGTAATCGCGGACGGGCATCATCGTTATGAAACGGCACTCACCTACCGCGATGAAAGAAGAATTGAAGGTTCAAAGGAACCTGATGTAGAGCAGCCTTGGGACAGAACCCTTGCATATTTTACAAACGCTTTTTCGGAGGGGAGTTTGCTTTTACCTATACATAGACTTCTGAAAAATGTTCGCGTTCCGCGTTTAAACGAATGGAAGTCATTGTTACCGAATTGGTCCATGCGCGAGGTTCGGCTTTCGAGCCCCGATAACCTAGATTCGATTTTGAATGAGTACTTGTCTCCACTGAAGGATCGTCCTGCATTCGCAGCAGACAACGGAACAGGGAGTCTTTTAATTTTTTACCGGAATCCGAGTGTGAACGTCTCTATTCGAGTAATCCACGACGAAGTCATCAAAGGAGCTCTTGGTCTAACTGAATCGGCTGTCCGCGATGGTGCGCTCGGTTTCAAGAAATCTGTGAAGATAGCGGCTCGCGAAGTCCGTAGAGGTGAAGCGACTCTAGGTCTCTATTTGAACGCGTTAACTCCGGACGATGTGTTTCGAGTTACGAGGTCAGGGGAAGTGCTCCCTCAAAAATCAACGTTTTTTTATCCGAAACTGCCGTCGGGACTGGTTTTTCGATCGCACGAGGTATGAAAGATGGGTCCCCAGCGTCCTCCAAAAGAGCCGATTCAAGCCTCTAGCATTATTTCCAAGGTGTTGGAAGACCTCGATTTAGGTCCTGCAGCTCGAGGCTTGAAGATTCAAAGGCTCTGGGTTGAAGCTTTAGGTCCCGTTTGGGCTGCTCATGCACAACCAGGTAACCTTCAAGGCGAAACTCTGGAGGTGCTTGTGGAGTCTTCAGTGTGGGCCCAGCAACTTCAAATGGAGGTCCCAGCTATTCTCCAAGGGCTCCGCAACGTCCTCGGCGAGGATTCTCCTTCTGCTATCAGGTTCAGGATCTTGCGGGCTCGTTCGTGAATAAAGAAACATATCCCGCTATTAGGCGAACTATCTTTCATTTAAGAGAGATGAACGGTTGACCGGAGTGCAGTGTTTTCTACTCTGACGAGCCCGCCGGGAGCTAAATTGTCCGGTAGGGGAAGGTGCAACAATGGTCAAAATTCGCTTAAAACGCTTTGGTGCAAAAAAACGCCCTTACTACCGTGTGGTGGCGATCGATTCGAGGAAACCGCGAGATGGGCGCGCTCTCGAATATCTGGGAACCTATAACCCTATGACTGAACCGTCAGAGATCGACCTCAAGCGTGAGAGGATCGAACACTGGGTTGCACAGGGAGCTCAGCTAAGCTCTCAGATGAAAACCCTTTTTAAACGACAAGTTGAAGCTAAAGTCGTATCTACGGAGTCATAGAGCAATGGCCGAAGAGGGAACGCCCGAAAGTCTAATAGAGTTTATAGCCAAAGGAATAGTGGACAACCCCGATGATGTTCAGGTCTCCGTCAGGGACGGGGTGCACATCGAGTTGGAGACCAATCCAGATGACAGGGGGCGAGTTATAGGTCGACAGGGCCGAGTAGCCAAAGCTATGCGCGCCCTTCTAGCTGTATCCCGAAAGGGTGCGAAGCACCGCCTTGATATCGTGGATTGAGAGAAGGTGGTACTCTCGCCTAACAGCCTAAAAATTAGATGAAGGCCGATTCTCGGGTCTTGTTGGGAAAGGTTGTTGCTGCGCACGGCATTCGAGGCGGGCTCCGCGTGAGGTACTTTGGGGATGCTCCGGACCATTTAAGCCCAAATACAGACCTGCAACTCTGTTTCTCGGACGGTTCCGTACAAATCCACAAAGTCAATAAGGTTGTTCCCGGGAAAGCTAGGGAGGTTAGGCTTTTTTTGAATGGCGTTTCCGATCGAAACGTTGCGGAATCTTATAGAGGGGCAGAAATTTTTATCTCGAGGCAGGAGACTAAAGCACTACCAGAAGGTGAATTCTATTGGTACGAACTGGTCCAATGTGAGGTTGTGACAGATTCGGGGCGTGTCGTCGGCAGAGTAAGAGAGCTTTGGGAGGCTGGATCGCAGGACCTCTTAGTCGTTGAGTCGGATACAGGCGAAGAAATCCTTCTCCCAACGCACGAGGCGATAGTTCCGGAGATTAATCTCAAGGAAAAGCGAATTACAGTCGTTGATTTTCCGGGACTTTTAGAGCCCGCGCTTGCGGGTGAAAGTAGTAAGGCGAAAGCGGCCAAGGAGGCTGCAAGAAGCCGAACATCCCTGGGTGATGAATGCACCGAATCGATATTCTGACAATCTTCCCCGAGCTCTTTACTCATTTTTTGCAAGTAGGTATTTTAGGAACCGCTCATAAGGAGGGCAGGTTCGAGATCAACGTTCACAACCTTAGAGACTTCTCGGATGACAAGCATCGAAGAGTAGATGACGTTCCATATGGGGGAGGGCCGGGAATGGTGATGAAGCCTGAGCCTCTACTGGGTGCGATCGAGTCTATCGCCGGAGAAAAGGGGGATAGAACGTGCCAGGTCATATTACTTACTCCCCAGGGGCAGCGATTCAGCCAGGATATCGCTAAAGAATTATCTGAGACCGATCATTTTATTCTCGTGTGTGGTCGTTATGAGGGCGTGGACCAGCGCGTGATCGATTTGGCGGTGGACCAGGAGCTTTCGATTGGAGATTATGTGATGTCTGGTGGGGAGGTACCCGCGATGGTAGTGATCGAGGCGGTATCGCGTTTTGTGCCAGGTGTGCTAGGAAACCCAGCCTCGCTAGAGAAAGAATCTTTCTCGGGACAGGTTTTGGAGGGCCCGCAATATACCCGGCCAGCCGAGTTCCGCGGAGAAGCCGTGCCGGAGGTTTTGAGCTCTGGAGATCACGCGGCGATTAAGAAGTGGCGAGCGGACAAGGCTGTGGAATTTACTAAGAAGAAAAGACCAGATTTACTATTTTCCGGATCACCGGAATGGAAGGAACGAAAATGAGTCTTGTCGACTATGTCGAACAAAAGACAGGAAGGAACGACCTGCCGCCCTTTAGACCGGGTGACACGGTAAGCGTGAGCGTAAGGGTTCGCGAAGGCGATAAAGAGCGAACGCAGATCTTCGAAGGAGTAGTTATTCGTCGTAGGGGTGGGGGCGCAAGTGCCACTTTTACGGTTCGAAAAATTTCTTATGGTGTTGGAGTTGAAAGGATCTTTCCTGTGGAATCCCCTTCAGTCCAAAAAGTGGTGATCAAAAGTAGGGGCCACGTAAGGCGTTCTCGTCTGTATTATCTCCGTGACTTGAAGGGAAAGAAAGCCCGATTGCGAAGCAAACTCCGAGATTTGTCTGCTTTAGTTCCACCTGAACCAGAAGAACTTGAGGAGCAGATTGTCGAGACGGTCGGAGAGGTTCCTCCAGAACCGGAAGAAAGTGACGATCAAATAGTTGAGGCGGGCGAAGAAGTTTCTGCCGTGTCGAAAGAAGGCGAAAAAGCTCCCGTTAAGGAGTGAACGAAGAGCTGTCGATTAAACCCTCTCAAAACCTTGCTAGGTTCCCTTGACTCTTATTTTTACTAAAGGGTCAAGAGAAACGTGTT